>CAYMLM010000042.1:0-16125 GCA_964391385.1 uncultured Papillibacter sp. | reverse complement strand
TTCCATGTGAACGTTATGTACATCATCCTTGCCGCGGCCCTTGTCGGGATCGGCATGGAATTCGTCCGACGCGGAAGGGGGAAAAGCTCGTGATTTACCTACAGCTTTTTCTCAGCTTTTTGCAGGTGGGTCTTTTCAGTGTCGGCGGAGGGTACGCCGCCCTGCCGCTGATTCAAGATCAGGTGGTGGGCGTGCACGGCTGGATTACACTGAGTGAATTTTCAAACCTGATCACGATTGCCGAGATGACGCCCGGCCCGGTTGCGCTGAACTCGGCCACCTTTGTCGGAATCCGCATTGCCGGCATCCCCGGGGCGGTTGTCGCCACAATCGGATTTATACTGCCTTCCTGCCTGATTGTCTCGCTGCTGGCGCATATTTACAGAAAATACAAGAACGTATCGACGCTGCAATGCGTGTTGTCCAGTCTGAGGCCCGTCGTTGTCGCGCTGATCGCTTCGGCAGGATTTTCAATCCTCAGCCTGGTGATTTTCAGCGGCGAGGTCCTGAAGCTCTCCGGCGTCGACTGGATCGGAGCCGGTATCTTCCTTGCCGCTTTTGTCATCTTGCGAAAATGGAAATGGAATCCGATTCTAATTATGGGTCTCTGCGGCGTCGCCGGAGCGGGGCTTCATCTGCTGCTGCGGTGAGATTTTACAGCGCTGGACGCCAATGGCGGCCGGCGCTGTTTATTCCCTGGTCTTATATGTACTTGCCGATATCCATCGCGGCGTTGAACGCCAGACGGCTGGCCTCGTATATGTTTCCCGGCGTCAGGCAGTCTCCGACCTGGTGAAATTCGGGCGCGCAGTGACGCAGGGTGTCCGCCTCGTCGCGCAGAGGCCTGCGTCCGACGGCGCAGATGACCGTATCGGCTTCATACTGCGTGCGCCCGTCCGGGTCCGCTCCGGCGGCGTCGCCCGCCGGGACGCCGATCACACCGACGCCGTTTATCTCAACGGCTTTCGTATTGAAATGGACCCTGATACCGTATTTCTTAAGCTCGATATTGACGGCGATGCCGTGCAGGTGATTGCCCGCGAGGTTGATCCGGTCCGCTGCTTCGACGAGCTCCACCCGGCGGCCCGTCATGGCCAGATAAATGGCAAGCTCGAGCCCGACGAGCCCCGCGCCGAGGATGACGACTTTTTTGCCCGCCCTTCCGGCGTCCTGGAAAACGTCCTCGGCAGCGGCGACGTTGGCGCCGCCGATACCCGCGATATCCGGGACGGCCGGGCGCGAGCCGAGCGCGGCGATGACGACGTCCGGCCTGAGCTCGCCGGCGAGCGCGGGCGTGACCTCGGTCTGCATCCGCACGTCGATGTCCGAGCGGCGGACCAGCCGGGCCGTGAGTTCGAGGTATTCCGCCAGATGCTTCTTGAAGGGGACGCCTTCCTCGCACAGGAGCACGCCGCCGAGCCTGTCCGTCTTTTCACAGAGGATGACCCTGTGTCCGCGCCCGGCCGCCGTCAGGGCGGCCTGCATGCCGGCAATCCCCCCGCCGGCGACAAGGACCGTTTTCTTCCGGGCGGGCAGCGGCCCGGTGCCGTACTCAAGCTCGCGCCCGATTTCGGGATTCAGGGCGCAGCACAGCTGCCAGGTGTTCATGATGTTTGAAAAGCATGTCATGCAGCGCATACACTTGCGGATCTCGTCCTCACGGCCGGCTCGGGCTTTGCCAGGAAGGTCCGGGTCGCAGATGAGCGCGCGCGCCATCTCCACGACGTCGGCCTTGCCGGAGGCGAGGATCTCCTCGAGACATTCCGGATCGGCCAGCGCGCCGACCGTCGCCACAGGCGTTTTGACGTGCTTTTTGATTTCGGCGGCATATTTGACGTTGCACCCGTCCTCCTGAAACATCGACGGATGCGTCGCGATGAACATGTCGGCAAAAGCGTAGGGGCCTGTGTACTGGCCGGCGGAGACATGAATGAGGTCCGCGTGGCCGTCAAACTGCTTTGCGATCTCGATGCCCGTATCTAGATCATATCCGCCGTCAAAGCATTCCGATCCGCTCATCCGCACCTCGATGGGGAAGTTCGGGCCGCAGGCCTTCCGGATCGCTTTAAAAACCGCCACGGGCAGGCGGGCCCTGTTCTCAGGGCTGCCCCCCCATTTGTCGGTGCGGGTATTGACCTTCGGCGACAGGAATTGGGTGAGCAGCCACCCGTGGCCGGCGTGCACCGTCACCATGCCGAAGCCGCACTGCTTGGCATAGGCGGCCGCCCGCGCGTAAAGCCCGATCGTCTCTTCGATGATTTCCTCCGTCATGGCGCGAACGGGGATGCCGTTGTATTCCCCCTCGACGGGGCCGTAGATCGTGTTTCCGTCCATGTAGGAGCTGTGCGCGTAGCAGCCGGCGTGCTGAAGCTCGATGGACGCGACGGCGCCGTGGCGGCTGATGGCGTTTGTCATATACGCGATGCCCGCGCACGCGCGCCGGCTGTCAAGCGGCGTGTGGTTATAGCTTGTCCTGCCGCGCTTCGAATCCACCATGCCCTCCCCGATGCAGACGGCGGCCGCGCCGCCGAGCGCCTTTCTCTCATAGCAGGCGGCGCACTCCGAGGTGGGCTCCTGGTTTGCGGTCATGAACTGCGGGCCTGTGGGGGAGGCGAAAATCCGGTTTCTGAAAACGGTGTTCGCCAGCACGATCGGTTCGAACAGGTGCGGATATTTCGGATGGCTCATACTCGTCGCCGCGGAACAGACGCGGCTTGCTCCTTTCGGTTGATGCTGTCGTCGATATCCATCAAACAGGTTATTCTTATCATGACATGTCAAACGGCGCTTTTCAATGTTTTGAATTGTCTTTGGAAAAAAATTCTGCTACACTTGAGTAAAGAGGATACGGGGGGAGGACGGATCGAGCATGGACACGGGAAATGCCAACCGCATTGTCGGCGAGCTGGCCGATATCGTTGCGCGCGACAACCTCATACAAAATCCGACGGAAAAGGACGGATACGCAGCAGCCCCGGGCTTGCCCCTGGCCGTCGTTTTTCCCGAGAACAAGGAGCAGGTCTGTCGGATCGTCCGGTCGGCCGGGAGGTATGGAACAGCGCTCATACCCGTCAGCTCTCCCGCGCACGCGCCGGTCGACGTGCCGGACGGCCGGGAGGCGGTCGTCGTTGATTTCAGCCGTATGAAAAAAATCTATAAAGTCGACGCAGACAGCCGATATGTCTGGATCGAGCCGGGCGTGACGTACGGGGAGCTGATCCCGGCGCTGAAAGCGCACGGGATGCGCCCCAACGCGCCCCTTTTGCCGAGGCCGGCCAAATCGGTGGTCGCGAGCCTCTTGGAGCGGGAGCCCGTACTGATTCCGAAATACCATTACGACTACACCGATCCGCTCCTGACGCTCGAGGTCGTCTACGGTACGGGGGACGATTTCAGGACGGGCTCGGCTTCGGGACCGGGGCCGCTCGAGCACCTGAAGGCCGACAAGGTCAACCCGTGGGGTCCGGGCTCCGTCGATTACATGCGGTTTCTGACGGGCGCGCAGGGAACGATGGGCTTCGTCACCTGGGCCGTCGTCAAAACGGAAATCCTGCCGGCGCTTCGGAAGCTGTTTTTCATCGGCGCGGAGGATTTGAAGCCTCTGACCGGCCTGGCCGGCAGACTCCTGGCAAAACGCGTCCCCGACGAGTGCCTGATCTTAAACAGCGTCAATCTGGCGGCGATTTTGTCCGGGGGCGAGGCGGAGCACGCACTGCTTAAAACGTCGCTCCCGCGCTGGACGCTGCTCGTCTGCCTGTCCGGCTACGAACGGTATCCAGAGGAGCGGGTGCGCATTCAGGAGACGTACTTAAACGAGCTTTGCGCGGAATTCGGCTTGGCCGCCGAAACATCGCTTGCGGGCGCGGCGGGGAAGGAAGGGACGATGCCGGAATACCTGTCCGGCTGCTGGGAGGGGGATACTTACTGGAAGAACCGCTTCGGAGGCGGCTGCAGGGATATCTTCTTCCTGTCGACCCTGAGCCGGGCGGCGAGTCTGACGGATAGCATGTTCAAAGCGGCGGCCGACGCGCGCCATCCCGGGGGGCGGCTCGGCGCGTATATCCAGCCGCTCGTCCAGGGCAGGGGCTGCCACGTCGAATTCAGCCTCTTCCACGACGAGGCGGACGCGTCGGAGGTCTCCGCGGCCGACAGGCTGTTCACGTCATCCCCGCGAACGCTGATGGACAGCGGCGCGTATTTCAGCCGCCCGTACGGGGCGTGGGCCGATATGGTCTACGGCCGGTACGACGAGGGCGCCGCGGCGCTCAGGAAGCTCAAGAGCATCTTTGACCCGATGAACATCCTCAATCCCGGAAAACTGTGTTTTTAGGAGGCGGAGCATGGAGCGTTTGGAAGATTTCAGATACACGATGTCCTCCTGCAATCACTGCGGGCAGTGCAAATGGATCCTCGCGCCGAAGATGAGCGGCTGGGATTTTGCCGAGATCTGTCCCATCCACCAGCGGTTCGGGTTCGACGCCTTTTCGGGACAGGGGCTCATCCACATCGCGCAGGAGCTCCTGGACGGCACGCTCGGGTACGAGGACGGCCTCGTCGACCTCATTTACACCTGCACGACGTGCGGGGCCTGCGATATCAACTGCAAGTCGGTCCGGGACATGGAGGTGCTCGATACGATCCTGGCCCTCCGGGCCAGATGCGCCGAGGACGGATATCTCCCCGAGGCGCACAGGGAAACGGCGCTGAACGTGGCTTCATCGCACAACATTTACGGCAAGCCGCACGAGCGGCGGTTTGAATGGCTCCCCCAAGACACACAGTCCGACGAAAACGCCGACACCGCTTATTTTGTCGGCTGTTCAGCCGCCTACGAATACCCCGACATCGCTCTCGATACGATCAAGATCTTAAAGGCGGGCGGTCTTTCCTTCAAAATCCTCGGGGAAGACGAATTCTGCTGCGGCGCGCCCCTGTGGCGGACGGGCCGGACGGAAGAGGCGCGGCGGGTGATCGAACACAACCTCGAGGCGTTTAGGAGGCGCGGCGTCAAAACGGTCGTGACGAGCTGCGCGGAATGTTACGGGGCGTTTAAAAACGGCTACCCCCGCTTTGCCGAAACGGATATCGAATTCCTGCACATCACGGAGGTCGTCGCCGCGATGCTGGATGACGGACGCCTGAAGCTCGGAAGGCTGCCGGAGATGATGGCGACGTATCACGATCCGTGTATGCTCGGGCGGCTGTCCGAGACATATGTGCCGTGGGAGGGGACGATCAAGGCCTTCGGGCTGCACGACCCGCCGAAGACCTGGCGGCGAGGGACAAACGGCGTCTATCGCCAGCCGAGGGATATACTCAAAGCGATACCGGGCGTTGAGCTTGTCGAAATGATACGCAACGAAGAGAACGGCTACTGCTGCGGCGCGGGCGGGGGCGTCCAAAGCGCGTTCCCGGATTTCGCGCGCTGGACGGCGCAGGAGCGCCTTCGGGAGGCGGAATCGACGGGAGCGCAGGCGCTGGTTTCCTGCTGTCCGTTCTGCCGCTCGTCGTTTGAAGCCGCGATGCCGGACGGCGGACGCCTCCGGTATTGCGACCTAACGGAGCTTGTCGCACGGGCCGCCGAGCCGGGAAGGGGGGAGGACGCGTGAGCCTTCAGGAGCATGTCTACAGGGAGCTCGAAAGCGTCGTCGGAAAAGAGTACATCAGCGACAGGGGCTACATCCTGGCGGGCAACCGCAGCGCCATGCCCAATTCCGGCCGGTTCCACAGCGCCGAGGCGATCCTGCTTCCCGGCAGCGCCGAGGAGGTCCAGGCGATCGTCAAAATCTGCAACCGGTACGGGATCGGCTACACGGCGACCGTCTCCGGCCTGTTCCCGACGGCGTACGCCAGCCGGCCGGGCATGATCCTGCTGCATCTCAAGCGGATGAACCGGATCCTGGAGATCAGCGAGGAAGACCGCTACGCCGTCATCGAGCCGGGCGTCCGGCACGTGCAGCTGCGGCCGGAGCTCATGAAGCGCGGACTCAGTTATACGGTCGCCTCGGTCGGGCCAGGCGGGTCCGTGCTGGCCAATTTCACCAGCACGTCGGGCGACCACCACAACCAGCACGGCACGTCGCGGACGAACAGGTATTTGCTGGGCGTGGAATGGGTGACCCCGACGGGCGAGCTTGTGCGGACGGGCTCCCTGTCGACGGGCGCGGGCTGGTTTTGCCCCGACGGGCCGGGACCGAGCCTGAGAGGGCTCATCAAGGGCTATTTCGGCCCCAACGGCTCGATGGGCATCATCACAAAGGCGGCCATCGGGCTTGACCTCTACCGCGGCCGGGACAAGATGCAGGTTGCGGGGCACAGCCCGAGCTATACGATGCGGCTGCCTAAGAAATGCAACAAGGTCTATGTGTTCAAGTACGCCGAGCTGGATAAAATCTGCGAGACCATCGTCAGGATCGGCAAGGCGGAGATCGGCTTTACGGTGCTCAAATACTTTTATCTTCCGCTGGCCCTGAAGATGACCGAATCGGCCAACGACTTCTGGCGGCTGTGGAACGACGGTTTTTACAAGCGGGAGATGGAACGGCCGCTCGTCGTCTACCTGTCGACCTGGTCGGAGGAGGAGATGGCCTACGAGGAAAAGATCCTGTTCGACATCGTCCGCGAGACGGACGGGGAGCCCGTGGACGAATCGATACGGAGCTGGTTTGACGACAACATGGACTTTTTCATCATCGTCAGCTTCCTGCAGCGCGTCCTGCGCCTCGGCGGCGGCTGGGCGCCCATCAAGCTGAGCGCGGATTCCGTGGCTCACATATTCGAGGTCGGCAAGGCCGTGTCGGAGTTCATCGGAGAGTTTACGGAGACCGGGAAGCTCCTCGACGCGCCCCACGATTTTCAGATCATACCCATGGAATACGGCCACATGGCGCACATCGAGCTGCTGTTCATGTGGGACCGGAACGATCCCGAGTTTCCGAAAAACGTCGCGGAGTTCATGCGGCGGTCGAGCGAGACGGACATCCTGCACGGCTTTCATTCGGAAATGCCGGGCTCGTCGCCGTCCATCATGGCCGAAAAGGGCCCCTTGTACAGCAATTACCATATCTGGCTGAGACAGATCCAGGAGACATTTGACCCGAACCACGTCTCGAATCCCCAGAGCTAAGGCGGCGGCATTCCAGCGGCCCGAACTGTAAAAAATACCGGAAATCACTTGCGTGACTTCCGGTATTTTCGTATCGGTTCAGCTGCCTTTCGTCCCGGGGGCGTTTATTTGCCGCCGCCCCAGTTCATCCCGGCGCTCGAGACGGCCGAGCCGCACGGGTCGACGACGCAGGCGCCGCCGTCCACGACGATCGTGGACCCGGTGATGAACGACGAGTCGTCGCTGGCCAGGAAAACGACCGCGCCGGAGACCTCGTCCGGGGTCGCGGGCCGGCGCAGCGGGATGAATTTCGTCATCTCATTGAGCGCGCCGGTGATGTCCGTATTGAGGCTCGTGGCGAGATCCGCCATGGCGTGCTCAAGCATCTCGGTGCGGATCGGGCCGGGGCACACGACGTTGACGCGGACCTTCTGCGCGCCGTAGTCGAGCGCTGTTGCCTGCGACAGGCCGATGAGGCCCGACTTCGAGGCGGTGTAGGCGGGCATGGCGGGGATGCAGCGCAGGCCGGCCAGCGAGGAGATGTTGATGATCGAGCCGCCGCCGTTCTGGATCATGACGGGAATCGCGGCCCTCATCATCAGAAACGGGCCGGTGAGGTTGATATCGATGATCTTTTTCCACTGCTCGACGGGGATCTCCACGACCGTACCCGGCGGATCGATGCCCGCGTTGTTCACGAGCACGTCGAGCTTGCCGCCGAATTTGACGGCCGCGTCCACCATAGCCTTGGCCTGGTCGGGCTCAGAGACGTCGCCCTGGACGATGAGTACGGCGTCCTTCGGCAGCCCCGCGGCCACCTTTTCAAGCGGCTCCCTCCGCCGACCTGTAATGACGACCTTTGCGCCCTCCGCCACGAAGCGTTTGGTAAAATCGGCCCCGAGGCCGGTTCCCCCGCCCGTGATCAGTGCAACTTTTCCTTTTAAATGACCGTCCAATTTCAAAGCCTCCCATTTTATAGTCTGAGTACATGGATAAGCTTTATTATAACGGAAAAATCTGCTGTTAGCAATGTAAATCAAGCGGTCCGAAATTTTTAGCCGTAAGAGCGGATGCCTGCGCGTTTAAATGTGTCGCCGGCCGCGGCTGGCTTACGGCTTGAGCGCGCGCCGGATGGCCTGCATGAACTCCGCCTTGGCGCGACGGCTGATCTCGGCCTGCGCGGCCATCTCAAAGCTGTGGTAGCATCCGGGGTAAATGTGGAATTCCGTCGGCACGCCGGCCTGCAGCAGGCGGGTGACGTATTCGATTGTTTCGTCGCGGAGCGCGTCCAGCTCGCCGACATATATGTACGCCGGGGGAAGCCCGGACAAATCTCCGGCGCGCGTCGGCGCGGCATACGGAGAGATTTCGCCCCCGTACATCGATCCCAGGTACATCTGCCAGCCGAAGAGGTTTTTCTCCCGGCTCCAGACTCTCGGGTCGGTAAACTCATGGGAGGACGGCGTGACATTGCGTTCGTCGATCATGGGGCACAGCGGCAGCTGAAGCGCGATCGGCGGGCCTTTTCTGTCGCGCGCCAACAGAGCGAGCGCCGCGGTGAGGCCGCCGCCCGCGCTGCTCCCCGTGACGGCGAGCCTGCCGGCGTCCACTCCGAGCTCGGCGGCGTTTTCGGAAAACCATCTGAGCGCCGCGTAGCAGTCCTCCAGGGGAGCGGGGAAGGGATTTTCAGGCGCGAGCCTGTAATCGACGGAGACGACGACGCAGTCTATTTCGGTGACCAGCTGGATGCAGGCGATCTCCGTCATTTCGGGGCTGCCGATGATGTAGCCGCCGCCGTGGATGTACAGGATGCCGGGGAGGTCCGGGGACTTTGTAAACGGTTCATAGATACGTACGCGCACGTCCGGTTCGCCCTGCGGCCCCGGGATCATCTTGTTGTAAACATTGCATTTGGCCCCGCCGTCCGTGCGCATCCGGCCGAACGCCTCCTCGGATTCCGCGCGGATCTGCGGAAGCTCTTCCCGGCTGAATTTTTCCTGGGGCAATGTGGGCAGCAGCTCGCGCAGCTCGGGATTGATCCTTGATTCCGGTATGTATTCCATAATAACCTCCTGATATAGTAAAATTTATATCGCGCATATGGATGTCCGAAACGAAATTTCCCGAAAGTCAAAGTTTGGGTCGCCGACTCATTATATCACAGCTGAAGCGTTTTAAACATGCCAATCCGCGGACCGGCGTCAGCTGCCGCAAATATGGGAATAAAAGATATAGGCCGGGACGCGAGCTTGCAATATAGTTGATTGAAGGATAGAATACTATTTATAGACGAGCTTTATAAAGCGAGGCGTGTTGGATGGATTTTAAACAGCTTGAAGCGCTTGTCAGGACAATCGAGCTCTCCAGCTTCTCAAAGGCGGCGGAAGCGCTGTTCCTGTCGCAGCCGTCGGTCAGTCACGCCGTGAGCAGCCTCGAAAAAGAGCTGGGGACGAGACTGATTGCCCGGACGACAAAAACGGTAAAAGCCACAAAAAACGGCATGGTCTTTTACGAATACGCGAAAAATATCCTGTCGCTCAGGGACAAGGCCGTATTTTCCGTCCAAAGCCGCGCGCAAATATACTCCGGGAGCATTGAGATTCACGCCTCCTCCGTCCCGGCGCAGTACATGTTGCCGGAAGTGATCGTCGATTTTAACAAAGCCTATCCCAACATCTCCTTCCAGATCATTATGTCGGACACGTTCAGCATCCTGGACAGCGTGCTGGCCCACAGATGCGAGCTCGGCGTCGTGGGCGCCAAAATTGATAACAACCGGTGCGATTACAAGCACATTGTCTCCGAATCCATCCTGCTCATCGCCCCGCCGGACTGCGGGATGACGGCGGAAAACCTGACGGAAACGATTTACAAACAAAATTTCATCCTGCGTGAAGACGGTTCGGCGACCAGGTATCACGCCGGGGAGTTTTTAAACAAACTGAAGATCAGGCCGGAAAGGCTCAACGTCGTCGCGTACTTGTCCGATACGCAGAGCGTCATCCACGCCGTGTCGAAAGGGCTCGGGATCTCCGTCGTTTCCGAGACCGCCGCGCGGGACTATATAAGAAACGGCCGCGTCGCCGTGATCAGGCCCAGGGACGTCGCCCTGACACGCGATTTCTATTTTGTTTACAGAAAAGACGCCATCCTGCCGCCGCAGGCAGACCTGTACATGGACTATGTCTGCGACTATTACGCCGGGCCGCCGCGGGCGGAAGGCCGGCCGTCTTGACAGGTCCGGGCGGCATGTCTAATATAAGTACAGCCGATGAGAAACGCTGACAAGGAGACTGCGCATGAAAGAGACCGAGGGACTTCTCAGGAGCATCCCGCATGTGGACAGACTGCTGCGCAACCCGATCCTCGCGGACGCGGAGGTACCGAGACAGCTCGTGACGGAAGCTGTGCGCAAAAACCTCGCCGCGCTCCGGGAGCGCATCCTTTCCGGCGCCGTGTTTGACATGCCCGGCGACAACGCCGTCTGCGAAGCCGCGCTCCGGGACGCATACTATGAATATAACAAAGGGATCAAACCGGCCGTCAACGGCACCGGGGTGATTTTGCATTCGAACCTGGGCAGGGCCTGCCTTTCCGAAAAGGCCGCCGAGGCGGTATACAGGGCCGCCAGGGGCTTTTCCACGCTCGAGTACGACCTCGGGGAGGGCCGCCGGGGCTCCCGAACCGCCGTCCTGGAGGAACAGCTTGTCAGGCTGACGGGCGCCGAGGCGGCCCTCGTCGTCAACAACAACGCCGCCGCCGTCCTGCTTGTCCTGAGCGTCTTGGCCGGCGGAGGCGCCGTCGTGGTGTCGCGCGGCGAGCTGGTGGAGATCGGCGGCTCGTTCCGCGTGCCGGAGATTATGGAAGCCAGCGGCTGCCGCCTGCGCGAGGTCGGCACGACAAACAAAACGCGCATCGGCGACTACGAGCGGGCCATTGACGGCGAGGTGCGCGCGATCCTGAAGGTGCACACGAGCAATTTCAAAATCGTCGGTTTCTCGGAGTCCGTCCCCGTCGGGGAGCTGTCTGCCCTCGGACAAAAGCACGGTATCCCCGTGATCGAGGATATCGGCAGCGGCGCGCTCGTCGACCCGGAGAAGCTCGGGATCGCCGGGGAACCGTTTGCCCCGGACAGCCTGAGGAACGGGGCGGACGTCGTCACCTTCAGCGGCGACAAGCTGCTTGGCGGGCCGCAGGCGGGCGTGATCCTCGGTAAAAAAACATATTTGAGTCATATGAAAAGACACCCGCTGTACAGGGCGCTCCGGGTGGACAAGCTGACGGTGGCCGCGCTGGAAGAGACGCTGCGGGCATACCACGATGTCGCCGGCGCGGCGCGGGAGCTGCCGGTCCTGCGGATGCTGACGGAGACGCCGCAGGTCCTGCGCGGAAAAGCGGAACGGCTCACGGCTGCGATGCGGGCGCGGGGCGTCGCGGCGGAGGTCGTGCCGGTGTCGAGCACGCCGGGCAGCGGTTCCGTACCGGGCGGCGAGCTGGAATCGTTTGCCGTGGCCGTGCCGGGCTCTTTGGGCGCGTCGGAGCTGGACAGGCGTTTCCGCCTGGCCGCGCGCCCTGTCGTCGGGCGGATCGTCCGGGACCGCTTTCTGCTCGACATGCGCACGATGTTCGAGGAGGACTTCGAAGACGCGGTCAATGCCGCGGCCGAGGCAGTATTATGAAAAACGTGATCATAGGGACGGCCGGCCACGTCGACCACGGGAAGACGGCGCTCATCAAGGCGCTCACCGGGATCGATACGGACCGGCTCGAGGAGGAGAAGAAGCGGGGCATCACCATAGAGCTCGGCTTTGCCCATCTGGATTTCGAGGACGGCACGCGGGCCGGCATCATCGACGTGCCCGGGCACGAGAAATTCATCCGCAACATGCTCGCCGGCGCGGGCGGGGTTGACCTTGCCATGCTGATTGTGGCGGCCGACGAGGGGATCATGCCCCAGACGGCCGAGCATCTGGGCATACTGACCCTGCTCGGCATCCGGGACGGACTCGTCGTCGTCACGAAGACGGACCTTGTGGAAGACGACTGGCTCGAAATGGTGACGGGCGACGTGAAGGATTTTGTCAAAGGCACGTTTCTCGACGGCAAGCCCGTCGTCCCCGTCTCCGCTTATACGGGCGCGGGCCTGAAGGAACTGAAAGAGCGGCTGCGCGCGCTGATCGACGGCGTGACCGAGAAGAACGCGCGCGTCCCGTTCCGGCTGCCGGTCGACCGGATCTTCCCGGTGGACGGCTTCGGCACGGTCGTGACGGGAACGATGATCGAGGGCGTGGCGAGCGTCGGCGATCTGGCAGAGCTGCTGCCGTCCGGCCAGCCCGTCACCATCCGGAATATCCAGGTGCACGGCAAAACGGTGCCGTCGGCCTATGCCGGGCAGAGGACGGCGCTCAACCTCGCGGGCGTGAAAAAAAGCGAGATCGAAAAGGGTGACGTCGTCGCCAAGCGCGGCACGGTCAGGACCTCTGAGATGCTCGACGTGCGCCTGAGCGTCTTGAGGGATTCGAAGCGTTCGGTCAAAAACGCGTCCAGGCTGCACCTGTACCACGGCGCCAGGGTTGTTTTGGCCAAGGCGGTTTTATTGGACAGGGAGGAGCTCCTGCCCGGAGACAGCTGCTTTGCGCAGCTGCGGCTGACGGATCGCCTGTCGTCCAAATCGGGCGACCGGTTTGTCGTGCGGTTTTATTCCCCGCTTGAGACGGTCGGGGGCGGCGTTATTCTGGACCCGGACCCGCCGAAGCGCCGAAGAAACGATCCCGATGCGCTGGAGGCGTTAAAGGTCCGGGAGAGCGGCAGCGCCGGAGACCGGATCTATCAGGCGGCCGTCAAAAGCGCGGGCGTCGCGCCGTACGAGGCGCTGCGAAGACAGCTCGACATGGACGAGGAAGAGTTTGCGCGCGAGACCCAGGCGCTTGCCGGGCAGGGACGGCTTGTAGAACTGCTGCCGGGCAGCGTCATCGCCGACGCCGTCCTCGACGAGCTGTCGAGCCGGTGCGCCGGACTCCTGACGCGCTATCACAAGGAGCACCCGCTGCATGCGGGCCTGCGCGTCGCGGAGCTGCGTCAGAAGTTGCTTGGCAATGCCGACACGGCCGCCGGAAACGCCGTTTTAAACGAGCTTTCCCGCGAAGGGATTATCAAGGTCGAAGACAGCCGCGCCGCACTGCCCGGCTTTGAGGTGCGGCTCACAAAACGCCAGCAGGCGATCAGAGGGCGCATACTGGAGGCGTACAGGACAGCCGGCTATGAAACGGTGTCTCAGGAGGAATTTATAAGCATGCTTGCCCCGGATGAAAAAAAAGACGGCGCGCCGGTTTTCGAAAACCTCCTCGCGTCCGGCGAGCTCGTCCTGCTCGCGCCGCAGATCGTCTGGCACAAGCAGACCTTCGAAACGGCGCGCGCGGCGGCCGAGGCGCATTTCAGCCAAAACAGCGAGCTCACGATGCCGCAGTTCCGGGATATGCTCGGCACCTCGCGGAAATACGCCATGGCCATGCTCGATTATCTGGACAGTATGCGGGTGACGCGGAAAACGGGCGATATCCGGACGCTTTTCCGCGGGTTCGGCATGTTGACATAATATATCGCCCGGGACGGCGGGCGCGTCAAGGCGCTGGGACAAATTGAGATTGCGCGAAGCGAAAAGTTGTGTTATTGTTTTAAGGATCATGGGGGTAGTTGGGTAGCTGGTGCGCCTCACGGTCTTCAAAACCGATGTGGGCGGTTTAAAGCCGCCTTGGTGGGTTCGATTCCCACATGCCTCCGCCATACAAGCAGCCTGTCATTGATACAATGGCAGGCTCAGGCTGTAGACAAAGCCCAGAGGGCTTTGTCTACAAGAAGCTTGCATGACGGCTGCTCAGCCGCAGCCGTCATGAGATGTGTCATTTCCGATGCACATGTCCCCGGAAATGACGGATTTAATTTTATTTCCGTCGTGCGCGACGGAAACTCTGCGAGGCTTTGACCCGAATTAGCACTTTGTCTGCACTTTGAGCCTGTCATTGATTCAATGGCAGGCTGCATCTTTATGCTGCGAAGCGCTGCAGGCGTGTTTGCGGTGTGCGCGATATGTCTAAATTGCTGCGACGGCTGCTTGTTATCTTTATGAACAACGTCGTGGAATGGGCGTTTTTTATATGCTACAATAATTTCAGCGAAACGCTCTAATCATATGCCTATCGTAATTCTTAAAATTTGAGGTGTATATATGGAGAACATGCAGCTGCTTGTTCTTGTGCTCAATCAATATGAAAAGCTTGACAGGCTGCTTATTGATTTGGATAAGGCGGGCATCAAAGGTGCAACCGTTGTCAACTCTACCGGAATGGCCCGGCTGCTCAACGGTGAAACCGACGTGATCCTGGGATCGATACGGGCCTTTCTGACGCCGGGAAGGGAGGATAACCGCACGGTCTTCATTGTCACGTGCGAAGAAAAGATAAAAAGAGCCATAGACGTCATTCATAACGTGTTCGGCTCCCTGAATCAACCCGACACCGGGGTTTTGTTTGTAATTCCCATCCTATACACGGAAGGGATCATCAGTTGTTGACGAACATTTACGCCTAGAAAAAGAAGGAATCTGTCGTGCCTACCCTGAATACCTTGTTGTACCTGTCCATTCTCATGATCGGAGGCTTGCTGCTCGGCCGCCTTGTCAAGCAGATTAAGCTCCCCAACGTGACAGGATATCTGCTCGCGGGCCTTGTATTGGGACCCTTTGTTCTGAAGGTCATCCCTGCGGACGTTATCGTTGATTTAGAGGTCATTTCCGAAATTGCCCTGTCGTTCATCGCTTTTACGATCGGCTGCGAGTTTAAGCTCAGTTACTTTAAGCGTGTTGGCCTGACGCCTATCATCATAGCGGTGTGCGAAGCGATGGGGGCGGTTATTATTGTACAGGCCGTTCTGATCGCCCTTGGCTTTGATACGCCCTTCGCTATTGTGCTGGGCTCCGTTGCGGCCGCCACGGCGCCGGCCGCGACCATCATGGTGGTCAAGCAGTACAAAGCGAAAGGTCCCGTGACGGAAACGCTTCTAAGCGTCGTCGCGCTGGACGATGCCGTTGCCCTGATTGCCTTCGGCTTCGCCGTGACGGCCGCAAAGGCCATGACAGGCGTGAACCATGACGCGGTCATCCTCTCGGTGCTGAAGCCCTTCGGCGAGATACTTCTCGCTCTGGCTGCCGGCGGCGTTGTCGGCGCCCTGTTAAAACTGCCGCTCAAGTTTTTCCGGAAATCGGGAAACCGGATCATTGTCATGTGCGGGTTTGTCTTCCTGGCCAGCGGCCTTGCCGAAATGCTCCATGTCTCAGAGCTTCTGGCGTGTATGGCCGCCGGGATGGTTTTTTGCAATATTTCCAACGAAAGCGAAGAAATCGCAAAGCTTTCCGACCTCATCACACCCCCCATATTCCTGCTGTTTTTTACCGTATCCGGCGCGGAGCTGAACATTGCGCTCATCCCGTCAATCGGCGTCGTCGGCGTCCTCTATGTTGTCTTCAGGGTCGTTGGCAAGCTGGCCGGCGCCTCTATTGGCAGCCTGATCATGAAGGCGCCGAAAACGGTCAGGCGGTATCTCGGACCGACGCTCATCCCGCAGGCCGGTGTTGCCATCGGCCTGATCTCGGTGTCGCAGGCGGTCATCCCGGAGTATGCCGCGCAGCTCCGGGCCGTCATCCTCTGCGGGACGCTCATCTATGAAATAGCCGGCCCCGCGATTACAAAAGCCGCACTTGTCAAAGCGGGAGAAATCCTGCCCAGTGGAATAAAATCTCCGAAAATGAAGTAGGGCCGTTAAAGACAACAGGCATACCATGACACAAGACTTCGTCGAATGAAGATTAGCTGTGCTATTTTTTTCGCTTTACGGATTCCCATGTGAGCCTGCTTTCTCCGGTTTTCACTCCTGAGGTGGCTGACTATCCAACGAGGGAGCCATCGTGCATATCAGCAGCTTGCCATCGATACAATGGCAGGCTGCTTTCTATAGGCGTAAAAGGC
>CAYMLM010000041.1:14369-16256 GCA_964391385.1 uncultured Papillibacter sp. | reverse complement strand
GGTTAAATTCAGCCTTACGGCTGAATTTACCAAGGAAGAGTGACGACGGCTCGAAGCAGCTTCGAGCCTATGGGCTAACGGCTCGAACTAGCTTCGAGCCTATGGGTTAAATTCAGCCTTGCGGCTGAATTTACCAAGGAAGAGTGTCGACGGCTCGAAATAATTTCGAGCCTATGGAGTAAATTCAGCCTTGCGGCTGAATTTACCAAGGTATGTACTGAAAGGATTGCTTATATGAACAGTGATCAGATCAAAGAAGGGGTCGGCCGCGCCCCGCACCGCTCCCTTTTGAAAGCGACGGGCCTGACGGACGGCCAGCTCCGAAAGCCCATCATCGGTATCGTCAACTCGTTCAACGAGATCGTACCGGGCCACATCCACCTCCAGACAATTGCCCGCGCCGTCAAGGACGGCGTACTCGCCGCCGGCGGAACGCCGATCGAATTCAACACCATCGGCATCTGCGACGGCATCGCGATGGGTCACGAGGGCATGAAATATTCGCTGGCCTCCCGGGAGATCATTGCCGACAGCGTCGAGTGCATGGCGCGCGCGCACTGCTTCGACGCGCTCGTCTTCATCCCGAACTGCGACAAGATCATCCCCGGCATGCTCATGGCGGCCGCGAGATTGAATCTCCCTTCAATCTTTATCTCCGGCGGACCGATGCTGTCGATAAACGACACGCAGGGCAAGCCGATGGACCTCAACAGCGTCTTTGAGGCGGTCGGCAGCCATACGGTCGGCAAGTTCGGCGACGAGGAGCTCCGGTATTATGAGGACAACGCCTGTCCCGGCTGCGGGTCGTGCTCCGGCATGTTCACGGCCAACTCCATGAACTGCCTGTGCGAGGCCATCGGCATCGCGCTGCCCGGCAACGGCTCCATCCCCGCCGTCTACGCCGCGCGCACAAGGCTTGCCAAGGCCGCCGGCGAGAAGATTATGGAGCTTCTCGCCAAAAACATCCGCGCGCTCGATATCCTCTGTGAAAAAGCCTTCCTCAACGCGCTCATCGTGGACATGGCGCTCGGCTGCTCGACCAACACGGTGCTGCACCTTGCGGCCATCGCCCACGAGTCCGGCGTCCCGTACAGCCTCCCGCTGATCAACGAAATCTCTCAGAAGACGCCGAACCTCTGCAAGCTGGCCCCGGCCGGCCCGCACCACCTGCAGGACCTCAACGCCGCGGGCGGCGTGCAGGCCGTCATGAGCGAGCTTGTTAAAAAAGGCTTCCTCGACACGTCCGTCGTCACGGCGACCGGCAGGACGCTCGGCCAAAACCTCGAGGGCGTCCGAGTCGTGGACAACACGGTCATCCGCGATATCGACAATCCGTATTCCGAGACGGGCGGCCTCGCGATCCTCTTCGGGTCCCTGGCCCCGAACGGCGCCGTCGTCAAGCGCAGCGCCGTGAGCGACGACATGCTGGTGCACAGGGGGCCGGCGCGCGTCTTTGACAGCGAGGACGACGCGCGCGAGGCGATCTTCGGCGGGAAGATCGTCCCCGGCGACGTCGTCGTCATCCGGTACGAGGGGCCGGCCGGCGGGCCGGGCATGCGCGAAATGCTCTCCCCCACCTCCGCCATCGCAGGCATGGGGCTCGACAAGCAGGTCGCGCTCGTCACGGACGGCCGCTTCTCCGGCGCGACGCGGGGCGCGGCCATCGGCCACATCTCGCCCGAAGCGCAAAGCGGCGGCAATATCGCGTACGTCCGGGAAGGCGACATTATCTCGATCAACATTCCCGAGTACAAGCTCGACCTCGACATCCCGGATGAGGCGCTTGCAAAGCGCAGGAAAGAGATGACGATCAAACCGAAGAAGCAATTCGGCGGCTACATCGGGCGGTACATGCGGTACGTCTCATCCGCCGAAAAGGGCGCCATC
>CAYMLM010000041.1:1805-14269 GCA_964391385.1 uncultured Papillibacter sp. | reverse complement strand
TCCCCGCCGGAGGCCGGAGGGGGTATCGGGCCGAAGGTCCGTATCTAGGGGGAACTGGTTCCCCCTGGAAAATGCGGCTCAAGCCGCGAAGCGGCACATTTTCCGCAGAAAATGTCCGCATTTTAAGGCCCGTATCCAGGGGGAACCGGTTCCCCCTGGAAGATGCGCCGTGAGCGCATCGCGCGAACATAGTATGTGCCGCAGCACATGCGGCGCATCTGGAAAGGAGGATGCTATTAATGGAACCGACGATTCGAATTTTCGACACGACGCTGCGCGACGGCGAACAGTCGCCCGGCTGCAGCATGGATTTAAGCGAGAAACTGGAGGTAGCGCGTCACCTTGAACGGCTGAGAGTCGACGTCATCGAAGCCGGCTTCGCGATCACCTCGCCCGGTGATTTCGAGTCCGTGAGCAGGATCGCCAAGGAGATCAAGGACTGCACCGTCGCGTCTCTGGCGCGCACAAACGAGAAAGACATCGATGCGGCCTACGAGGCCGTCCGGCACGCCGCCTCCCCGCTCATCCACACATTTATCTCAACGTCGCCCGTGCACATGCAGCACATGATGAAAACGACCCCGGAGCAGGTACTTGAAAAAACGGCGGCCATGGTCGCGTACGCCGCGAAAAAGTGCCCCGCCGTCGAATTCTCCGCTCAGGACGCAACGCGGAGCGACCCTGAATTTCTCGTCAAGGTTTTCGACGCGGCGATCAAAAACGGCGCGACCGTTATCAACGTCCCGGACACGGTAGGCTACACAACACCGGAGGAGATGGCGCAGCTTATCAGATACCTGAAAGAGCGCGTCGCCGATATCGACAAGACCGTCATTTCCGTCCACTGCCACAACGATCTGGGCCTGGCCGTCGCCAACTCATTGGCGGCCGTCGGCGCGGGGGCCACGCAGGTCGAATGCACGATCAACGGCCTGGGCGAGCGCGCCGGAAACGCGGCGCTCGAGGAGATCGTCATGGCGCTGAACACGCGCCGGGACTATTTCAAGGCGTCCTCCCGGATCGATACGACGCAGATCTACAGGGCAAGCAAGCTCGTCTACAGCATCATCGGCGTTCCCGCGCCGCTCAACAAGGCCATCGTCGGCGTGAGCGCGTTCGCGCACGAGTCCGGCATACACCAGCACGGCGTCCTCTCCGAGCGGACGACATACGAAATCATGTCGCCGGAGTCGATCGGCCTGAGCAAAAACAAGCTTGTCCTCGGCAAGCACAGCGGACGGCACGCCTTTACCGACCGGCTCGAAAGCCTTGGCTATTCGTTGAGCGAACAGGAAATCAACAAGCACTTCGAGGAATTTAAAAAGCTTTGCGATAAAAAGAAAAACGTCAGCGACGACGATATCGCCGCCATCATCACGAGCGAGCTGGCGACCCACACGACGTATTACAGGCTCGACCGGTTCGACGTGTTCACCTCCAACGCCTCCCGCGGCACCTGCGTCATGAGTCTGGAGACAAACGGGGAGATCCTGGAGGATGTGGCGCTGGGGGACGGCCCGATCGACGCGGCGTACAACGTCATCGACAAGCTCGTCGACGCGCCGCCTCACTCTCTCGAGGATTACGCCATCCACTCCGTCTCGGAGGGGAAGGACGCGCTTGGCGAAGTCGTCGTCAAGATCAGGGCAAACAATAAGATTGTAACAGGCCGGGGCTTGTCGACGAATATTATTGAATCCAGTATCCTCGCCTATTTAAACGGCGTCAATAAAATCCTTGAGAGGGGGGATACGCTTGCGGAAGCTGGAGATGTTTGACACAACGCTACGCGACGGGGCGCAGACGGAAGGCGTTTCGTTCACCCTCGCTGACAAGCTGAAGGTCGCCGGGACGCTCGACCAGTTCGGCGTACGGTATATCGAAGCGGGCAATCCCGGCTCGAACCCGAAGGACATGGAGTTTTTCCGCCAGGGCGCCGATCTGAAGCTCGGGCATTCCACGCTTGTGGCTTTCGGCAGCACGAAGCGGAAAAACATCCCCGTCGAGGAGGACGCAAACGTCGTATCCCTCCTGGAAGCCAACACGTCCTCCGTCGCGATCTTCGGCAAGTCGTGGGACCTGCACGCCACGGAGATTTTAAGCACGACGCTGGAGGAAAACCTCAGCTGCGTGCGCGAGACCGTGCGGTTTTTCAAGGGGAAGGGCAAGGAGGTCATCTTCGACGCCGAGCATTTCTTCGACGGCTATAAAAACAACCCCGACTATGCGCTGCAGGTTTTGCAGGCGGCGGCAGACGGCGGCGCGGACGTGCTCGTCCTGTGCGACACAAACGGCGGGATGCTCCCGCTGGGCGTATATGAGATCGTCAGGACCGTCTGTGAAAGGTTTAAGGACATGCGCGTGGGCATACACTGCCACAACGATTCCGGCTGCGCCGTCGCCAATTCCATGATGGCCGTCGAGGCCGGCGCGTGCCACGTCCAGGGCACGTTCATGGGGATCGGCGAGCGCTGCGGCAACGCGGACCTGTCCGTCATCATCCCAAACCTGCAGCTCAAGGGCGGGTACGACTGTATCGCCGGCAGCCTTGACAAGCTGGCCGACACGGAGATCAGGATCTCCGAGATCGCCAACATGTCCGTGCCGAACAACAAGCCGTACGTCGGGGAAAGCGCGTTTGCGCACAAGGGCGGCATGCATATCGACGGCGTGGATAAGCTCTCCCGCTCGTTCGAGCACATCGACCCCGCGCTCGTCGGCAACAGCCGAAAGTTTCTGCTTTCCGAGGTGTCCGGCAAGAAAGCGGTCCTGCTGAAGATCAAGGATATCGCGCCGCAGCTCACGAAGGACAGTCCCGAAACGGCGATGATCCTTGACCGGCTCAAGGAGCTCGAACACGAGGGCTATCAGTTCGAGGCCGCCGACGCGAGCTTCGAGCTGATGGTCAAAAAAGTCATCGGGAAATTCAGGCCGCACTTTGCGCTCGACATGTACAAAGCCACCAGCGAATGGCCGGCGCCCGACGGCGAAACGAATTCCAACGCGATGATCAAGATCAAGGTCGACGGGAGCGCGGAGACCACGGCCGCCGTCGGCAACGGTCCCGTCAACGCCCTGGACACGGCGCTCAGAAAGGCGCTGAGCGTCTTTTATCCCGTGCTCGCCGGCGTCCATCTGATCGACTACAAGGTGCGCGTCCTGGAGACCGGGCATGCCACGGGCTCGCGCGTGCGCGTCCTGATCGAAACGACGGACGGCCACCACAAGTGGATCACCGTCGGCGTGTCGACCGACATCATCGGCGCGAGCTTTGCCGCGCTCGTCGATTCGCTGGAGTATAAGCTTTGCCTGGAAGAGAAATAAACAAAAGGCAGGCGGCCACGCAGGGCCGCCCCTACGCGACAAATCAATAAGTATGCAGGGGCGACCCCTGGTGGTCGCCCGATGGGACACAGACAAAGCTTCATACCTTAACCGGGCGGCGGGCGTTGTGAGAACTCCCTCAGTCACCATCGGTGACAGTTCCCTCAGGAGGGAGCCTTATGTCGGTTTTGCGGCACATTTACCCCTTCGCTCTCAGCGGGTGCGTGCGGAGTCCCACTGCTTTATTGGGCGGCACATTAAGACTTTAATCGCCCTTCGTTTCATGGTCATGGGGCAGCGCCCCATACCTTTAAGAGCGGCGGGCGGATACAGATCAAATCATGGAGGATAGAAAACCTATGGGCATGACAATGACACAAAAAATCCTGGCGGCCCACTGCGGTGAGACATGCGTCGAGGCCGGCCAGATCATCATGGCCGACTTAGACCTCGTATTGGGCAACGACATCACGACGCCCGTGGCGATCAACGAGTTCAACAAGGCCGGGTGCGGCGACGTCTATGACAAGAACAAGGTCGTATTCGTCATGGACCACTTCGTCCCGAACAAGGACATCAAGGCCGCCGAGCAGTCCAAGCAGATCCGCGATTTCGCCCGGGCCAAGGGCGTGGTCAACTTTTTCGACGTGGGTACGATGGGCGTCGAGCACGCGCTCCTGCCGGAAAAGGGCATGGTGATCCCGGGCGACCTCGTCATCGGGGCCGACAGCCACACCTGCACGTACGGCGCGCTCGGCGCATTCTCAACGGGCGTGGGATCGACCGATATGGCCGCCGGCATGGCGACCGGCAAGGTCTGGCTCAAGGTTCCGTCGGCCATCCGTTTCAACCTGACGGGCAAGCTCCGGAAGCACGTCTGGGGCAAGGACGTCATCCTGCACATCCTCGGCCTCATCGGCGTCGACGGCGCGCTGTATAAATCGATGGAGTTTTCCGGAGACGGCGTTTCCGAGCTCTCCATAAGCGACAGGCTGTGCATCGCCAACATGGCCATCGAGTGCGGCGCAAAAAACGGCATCTTCCCCGTCGATGACAAAACGCTCGCTTATGTAGCCGGACGCTCGAGCCGCAAGCCCGTCGTCTACGAAGCCGACGCGGACGCCGAATACGACCAGGTCATCGACATCGACCTGTCCCAGGTCAAGCAGACGGTCGCGTTCCCCCACCTGCCGGAAAACGCCCGGACCTTCGACGACATGCCGGAAATCAAAATCGACCAGGTCGTCATCGGCTCGTGCACGAACGGACGGCTCGAGGACCTCGTCATCGCGGCGGAAATCCTCAAGGGCAAAAGGATCGCCGGCCACGTGCGCTGTATCGTCCTGCCGGCAACCCAGCAGATTTATATGGACGCCATGGAAATGGGCCTTTTAAAAACGTTTATCGAAGCCGGCTGCGCCGTGTCGACGCCGACGTGCGGGCCGTGCCTCGGCGGACACATGGGCGTGCTCGCCAAGGGCGAGCGCTGCGTGGCCACGACGAACCGCAATTTCGTCGGCCGTATGGGCCATCCCGAAAGCGAAGTGTACCTGGCCAGCCCCGCCGTCGCGGCGGCCTCGGCCATAGCGGGCAAAATCGCCCCGGCGACGGAATAAGGAAGGAGTATTACCGACATGAAACTGAAAGGCAGCGTCATCAAATACGGCGACAACGTCGACACGGACGTCATCATCCCCGCGCGCTATCTCAACACGTCCGACCCCAAGGAACTGGCCTCCCACTGCATGGAGGACCTTGACAAGACGTTTGTCGGCCGCGTCAAACCCGGCGATATTATGGCCGCCGGCAGCAATTTCGGCTGCGGCTCCTCCCGTGAACACGCGCCGCTGGCCATCAAGGAGTCCGGCGTGGGCGCGGTCGTGGCCAAGAGCTTTGCCCGCATCTTTTACAGAAACGCCATCAACATCGGCCTGCCGATCATCGAATGCGACGCCCAGATCGCCGAGGGCGACGAGGTGGAGATCGACTTCGACAAGGGCGAGCTCAAAAATCTGACGAAGAACCAGACCGCTCAGTTCGCGCCGTTCCCGCCGTTTTTACAGAACATCATCGCCAAAGGCGGGCTGATGAATTCCATCGGAACAGTGTGACTGTTTATGGGACATTCTTCCGGTACGATCGATTTTTCCAGATATGTGCCGCTGCTCCGCAGCGGAATGGGGGTTTAAAATGAATTACAACATAGCGGTCATCGAAGGCGACGGCATCGGTCCGGAGATCGTGGGGGCCGCCCTGCGGGTGCTTGAAATCGTCGGCAAAAAGTATAAATTCACGTTTACGTTTAAAAAAGTCCTCGCGGGCGGCAGGGCGATCGACAGCACCGGCGCGCCGCTGCCGAAGGAAACGATCAAGACGTGCCTGGAGTCCAACAGCGTGCTGCTCGGCGCGGTCGGCGGCCCGAAATGGGACGTCCTGCCCGGCCATCTGCGCCCGGAAAAGGCGTTGCTGGGTATCCGCAAGGAGCTCGGCCTGTACGCCAACCTCCGCCCGGCGCGCCTGCTGCCCGAGCTGAAGGACGCCTGTCCGCTGAAAAAGGAGGTCGCCGACGCAGGCTTTGACATGATCATCGTCCGCGAACTCACCGGCGGCATGTACTTCGGAGAAAGCGGCCGGCGGGACGGTCAATACGGCCCGGAGGCGTACGACACCGAATGCTACAGCGAGATGGAAGTCGAGCGCATCGGCGTCACCGCGTTTGAGCTGGCCCGGACGCGCGGCAAAAAGCTCATCAGCATCGACAAGGCAAACGTCCTCGAGAGCTCCCGTCTGTGGCGCGAGGTCATGCACCGCCTGGCTGAAAAATATCCCGACGTGACGCTCTCAGACATGCTCGTCGACAACGCCGCCATGCAGCTCGTCAAAAATCCGAAGCAGTTTGACGTCGTCGTGACCTCGAACATGTTCGGCGATATCCTGTCGGACGAGGCCTCCCAGATCACGGGTTCCATCGGCCTGCTTCCGTCGGCCTCACTCGGGGAGACGAAGCGCGGCATGTACGAGCCGATCCACGGCTCCGCGCCCGACATCGCCGGCAAGGACATGGCAAATCCCATCGCGACGGTCCTGTCGGCCGCCATGATGCTGCGTCTGTCGCTCGGTCAGGCCGAAGGCGCGCAGCTGATCGAGGACGCGGTTTCCCGCGTGCTGGCCAAGGGCCTGCGCACCGCCGATATCGCAGAATCCGGCGCGGACGTGCTCACCTGTACGGCCATGACAAAGGCCATCCTGGATGAGCTGAATTAATCTTCAATATATAAAAATCCCCTCGGATGAGGGGATTTTTATCTGTCTGAACGATTGGTTAAACGTTACTTTTCTAAACTGCGCCGGCGATCTGATCCAGATACTCTGCCGCCCGTAACTCAGCTTTGTCCCGAGGAACAAGGCGGTTCAGATACGGCGACCTCAATTCCCTGTACAGCTCGATTTCCGCTTTGAGCGCACCAATACAGCTGACGGCGTCATACGACGGGACGGTTTTCACCAGTGCCGTTAAATACTCCGGCGCGCTGCGTTCAAGACGGCGGACGCCTCTGGGAAAACCGCCTTTTTGAATGTGCAGCAGCGGGCCGATGACGCGCGCGCGGATAAAGGTGATGCCGTCGAGGGCCTCGAACAGCTCTCCCCTGGCAATTTTTGAAGCGTTGTAATGTACCCACACCCAGAAACGGTCCTCAAACCACTGCGGGTCAAGCCTGACCCCGGTGATTTGAGTATTTCCGTATATTTCAGTCAGACCGCCGTCCTTTTCATAGAGTATGACTGGATCCTCAACCCTTGTCCTCTCTTCATCGGGGAGTATAAAATGCAAATCCACATGGAGCAGCGGGGCGTCATACAGGCAGATCAGCAGGTTCGGCACGCCGATGTGCTCGCCCGTGAAGGCCGACAAAAGCTCGCCGAGGCTGGCGGCGATCCTCATTTTATCATCTAAGACCTGCTCGAAGCTGTCGGGCTCAACGGCCACGAGAAAATCGAGGTCGGAGTATTCGTCCATCAGGCCCGTTTTATAGGAGCCGCACAGGGCAATACCGGCAATCCGCCGGTCCTGTTTCAGGAAAGCGACGGTATGCGCAATGAATTTCTGGTGGCTCTCCGGTATCATCCGTATCTCCCCTTTTCCATTTTAATCCTTTATAACATATTTCTTCGGGAAAGTCTATTCATAAATAACTGACATAACATGCCAATATCTGCTATAATACCGGGGGGGGCGATGGGATGAAAATCGACAGGCTTCTCGGCATCGTGACGACGCTGCTGCAAAAGACAAGGTGGCAGCGCCGTACCTCGCGGCCATGTTCAGAGTGTATACTGGATGATATGAAATGAGAAAGGAGCGCTAGCCATGAAAATTGAGATCGGCGAAGAAAGGCCGGATTATTTCAAGGAGTACTGGCCCCTGCAATACGAGATTTTCTCCCACTTCGAGTTTGCTGCGGGCATCCCGCACGTCCTGTTCGCAATTGCCACCGTCAAGGAAAACGGCAGGCCGAATATCTGTCTGTCAAGCTGGAGTGCTTTCACAGGGAGCGGCGGCGGATACTTCGCCGTGCTCGGCGGAGTCATGAAACGAAGCCACACGTACGGCAACATCCTTCGCACCGGCGAGTTTACCGTCAATTTTCTCAGCAAAGACCATTATGACGGGCTCGTCAAAACAATCCAACACAACGACCCGGACGACGATGAATTCAGCGTCGGCGGCTTTACGCCGGAGCAGGCCGCCCGCGTCGGCGCGCCGCGGATCAAGGAGGCGTTCCTCAGCCTGGAATGCACGCTTGAAAAGGCGGACGATCTGCCGGACGGCTCGCTCCCGCTCATCATCGGACGCGTCCGACATCTCGCGATGCATGAGAAATATGCCGACAGCTTCGGCCTTAAATACGGGGAAGACGGATTCATGTTCAACATCCACAGCCCCGCGGACCTGAAAACGGGTGAAAACAACGTCTCCGCCGTATCGGTCTGCCGAGTGGCCAGGACAATACAGTGAGGTCTTAATATGCTCCATACCTATTCGGATTTTCTGGAATACGCTGATACTGCCGGCGTCCTCGCGTTTTCGGGGAAATTCATCGACGGTTTTCCAAAGCTGGACGCGCTGACGCCGCCGTCGCAGTGGCATACGGGCGATACGCAAACAGATCCCTGGCTGTGGAAGGACAGGGCGGCGGCGGAGAACCGTCTTGCATTCGGCAATCTCCTCGGCGGCCGCAAAGGATTTATCGCCGCTAAGCTCTATCCCCTGTTTTATTCGGCCTGCCGCCCCGACGGGACGCCGGAGGACCGGTACCGCGCCGGCGTAGTCAAAAAAACCGTTTTGGACGTGTACCGCCTGTTTGAAGCCGGCGACGCGCTCGACACGTCAGAAATTCGGAAAAAGCTGCATGTGACGAAGAAGGACGGCGCGTCCGCGGCCGACTCGGCCGTCGTGACGCTTCAGCGCGAGTTTTACGTCACCGTCTGCGGCAACCGCCGGAAGGTCAGCTTCGACGGTCGGGAATACGGCTGGCCGGCCAACACCTATTGCCTCGCCGACGACTGGGCGCGCGGCTGGCTGAAAGAGCCGCTGCTGCCGTCGCGCGAAGCGCGGGCACGGATTCTGGAGCACTGCGCCGCGCTCGATAAACGCATCGACACCGCGGCGCTTGAGAAGCTGCTGTTCGGGAAATCATAGGAGCCGGTCAATGTCATTTAACGGATTCACCGATCAAACGATCGAGTATTTTCTCAATATATACCTGGACAACACGAAGGCGAACTTTGAGGCAAACCGGGCGCTCTATGAAGCGCATGTCAAAGTCCCGTTGCGCGCGCTGCACGAGTCGCTCGTACCGGCGATGCTGGAGATTGACCCCGGTCTGTGCGTCAAGGCGTCGCGATGCGTGTCGGGTGCGTACAACGACGCGCGGTATGCAAAAAGCAATCCGATCAAGCACTATATGTATCTGCACTTCTGCGCTGAAACGGGACGTGAAACGGACGTCCCCGGCTTTTTTATGGACGCGTCCTTCAATGGTTACCGCTGCGGCCTGCAGCTCTATCACCGAACGACGCAGGGCATGACGACGCTCCGTGACGCCGTTTTACGGGATGAGCGGCGCTTTCTCAAAATGATCCGTACCCTTGAATCCGGCACGGATCTTACGCTAGAGGGCGAAAGCTATCAAAAAGACCGCTTCCCTTCCGTCCCGCCTCCGGTCAAAACGTGGCTGAACAAAAAAAGCTGGTGGGTCGGCAAGACATGCCCGCCCGACGGCGTTTTCTTTACGCCCGGGCTGGCGGCGCAGCTGGCGGATCGTTTCCAGGCGCTGGGGAACCTTTACGCCTTCATCAAAAAGTCGCTGGACGGCTGATTCTTAAGCGGATATACTATAATCCGTCCGGCAGCCCGACGGATTTTTAATTGACATATGCCCGTAATGCGATATAATAATAAATTAGCGATACAATTCCGAAGGAGACACACATATGGCCAGACCTAGAAAATGGAGACGAATATGCCGGCTTCCCGTCTGCAGCCGGTTCGGACCGCTGGGCGGGCCGGAGGGGACCGGGCCCGTCATCATGACGGTCGACGAATACGAGACGATCCGCCTCATCGATCTGGAAGGCATGACACAGGAGGAATGCGCCGTCCAGATGAACATTTCGCGCACGACCGTGCAGGGTATCTATAACGACGCGCGGCGAAAGCTTGCCGATTCGCTCGTGAACGGCAAGGTGCTGTTCATCGAGGGCGGCGACTTCGAGCTGTGCGAAGGCGACGGGCGTGGACGTGACGGCTGCTGCCGCCGGCGGGGATGCTGGAAAGACGCCGCGCGGGAGGACGACGACGAAAAGACTCGGTCCGACGGCAAATAAACGGAGGCTTACAATGCGAGTTACGGCACTTGTGGAAAATACGTCGCTTCGGAAGGAGCTCGGCAGCGAGCACGGGCTGAGCCTGTACATCGAAACGAAGCGTCATAAAATTCTGTTTGACTCGGGCGCCACCGACCTGTTCGCCAAAAACGCGGAAATCCTGGGCGTCGATTTGAGCGGCGCCGATATAGCCTTTTTGTCGCACGCGCATTATGACCACGGCGGCGGGCTGAAGACGTTTCTCCGCATAAACGACCGAGCCAAAATCTATGCCGGGCAGACGGCGTTTAGCGGGTACTACGCCAACGAAACGGACAAACCCAAGCGTTACATCGGGCTCGATCCCGCGCTTTCGGACAGCGGTCGGTTCGTTTTCGTTTCGGACCGGCTGAAGGCCGACGAGGAGCTTGAGCTTTTCTCCGGCGTCAAATGCCTGCGCTTAAATCCGACGGGAAACGCGGACATCCTGAAAGCGGACGGGAATGATTTGGTGCGGGACGACTTTGCGCACGAGGTCAATCTCGTGATCCGCGAAAACGAAAAAACCGTTATGATCACCGGCTGCGCGCACTGCGGGATCGTCAATATACTCGAGCACCTGCAGCGTGAGGCGGGCATCGTTCCGGACGTCGTGATCGGAGGCTTTCATCTGTCCAATCCGGCGCGCGGCGGCAGCGAGCGCACGGAGATTGTCGGCGAGATCGCCGCGTTTCTGCTCGGCCGGGAAACAAGGTACTATACCTGCCACTGCACGGGGATGGAATCGTACAACCGCCTGAAGGCCGCCATGGGCGATAAAATTGATTATCTGTCCGGCGGCCGGACGCTTGAACTATAGTTTGAACTATAAATGAAGGAGACCAAAACATGAGCCAAGACTGCAATGAAAACTGCTCCAGCTGTTCCGAAACCTGCTCCGATCGAAAGGCGGCGCCCGACTTCCGGGAAAAGCCGCACGAGCTGAGCAGCATCAAAAAGGTTATCGCCGTCATCAGCGGCAAGGGCGGCGTCGGAAAATCGCTCGTGACGTCGCTTCTGGCCGTCACGATGGACCGCATGGGCTACCATACGGCAATCCTCGACGCGGACATCACGGGCCCGTCGATCCCGAAGGCCTTCGGCCTGAAGGAAAAGGCCGGCGGGAGCGAGCTGGGCATCTACCCCGTTAAAAGCCGGATGGGCATCGACATCATGTCCATTAACGTACTCCTGCCGGACGACACCGACCCCGTCGTCTGGAGAGGGCCGATCATCGCCGGTTCCGTCAAGCAGTTCTGGACGGAGGTCATCTGGACGGACGTCGATTTCATGTTCGTCGATCTGCCGCCCGGCACGGGCGACGTACCCCTGACGGTGTTCCAGTCTCTCCCCGTCGACGGCATCGTCGTCGTCACCTCGCCGCAGGAGCTTGTGTCCATGATCGTCACGAAAGCCGTCAAGATGGCGGAGATGATGAAGGTGCCGATCCTCGGGCTCGTCGAGAACATGTCGTATTTCAAATGTCCCGACAACGGCAAGGATTACAGGATATTCGGCGAGAGCCACATCGACGACATCGCCAAGACGCACGGGCTCAAGGTCCTCGCCAAACTGCCGATCGACCCGAAGCTCTCGGAGCTGTGCGACAAGGGCGCCATCGAGGTCTTCGAGGGCGACTGGCTCGACGGGGCCGCCGATATTCTCGACGCGATGCTCGACAAAGAAGCACACAAATAGTCTGGGAGTGCATTATGTTAATTGCTGTCACAGCGGACGGGCGCGATTTAAGCAGCCCTGTTGCCGGACAATTTGAATCCTGCCGGTTTTTGCTGATCGTCGAGACGGACGACATGCGCTTTGACGCCTGTGAAAATACCGGAAATCCCAAAGCGCTGACGGACGAGATCATCCGGCGCGACTGCGAGGCCGTCATCACCGGCGGGTTTACGCCCGAGACGTTCAACGCCATTGCAGACGCGTGCGTCACGCGCTATGACGGAAACGGCCTCACGGCGGCGGACGCGCTCGACCGCATGGATAAAAATACGCTCGGCTACATCACGAACGCCGACGGGTCCGACTCCTGCCACAGCCACGGCGAATCTTGCGACTGCGGCGACCACGACGAGTGAGCGGCATGAGGAAATAAATGAAGACCTGAGATCGCACCGGCTAAGCGCCGGATGATCCTCAGGTCTTTTTATGTTTACATATAAGCTTACCGCTTCCAGATCTCGCCGGTGTCGAGGCCCCACGACCTGAACAGGTCGTCG
>CAYMLM010000041.1:0-1705 GCA_964391385.1 uncultured Papillibacter sp. | reverse complement strand
TTACCGCTTCCAGATCTCGCCGGTGTCGAGGCCCCACGACCTGAACAGGTCGTCGTAAAACTGCGGGCGCGGGAAGTCGGTCTTCATCTCCATGTGCAGCTGCCGGTAGCCGAAGCTCCTGTCCGACAGAAGCTGCAGACCCTCGACGAGGTCACCCAGCTCATCGGACGGGACGGACAGGATCATCTCGTCTTCGTCCGTGAGACCGCGCTCGTATTCGCCGGGGTCGGGCACGGTGAGCTTGTATTTGCCGTCCTTCAGGCAAGGGATCGTCGAGTGCACGCAGGAATCCACGGAGTCAAACGCGGCGTGGAGCAGCTCGCCGGATTTATACTTGACAGACATCAGCGCGCTGCGCAGCTGCGCGGGCTTTAGGTACACGAGCGCCATGTCCGGCACAAAGTTCGCCGTATCCAAAGGCGCGAGGGCCAGACCGATACTGCTGCCCTCCGGCATGCGCGGATAAGACGTCTTAAAGAAATTTCGGGCTTTTTCGGGGTCCTTGATAAAATTGGCGGTGACGGCGAAGTCGTACCCGTCGGTTCCCTCGTTGAATTCGACGAGGCCGAATCCGATGAGCGGCCAGACGCACCAGTGGTCCTCTTTTAAAAGGACGAGGCTCTTTCTCTGCCGGCGCACCATCGCGAACGCCTGACAGAGCGCCAGATGCTCGCCGAGGTCCCGCTTCGGCCGGAGCGCGCCTTCCGGGATATCCGCCTCCGTCCTGAGAAGTTTGAGGGCGATGGGCGCGTAACGCAGGATGAGCAGGCTTTCCAGTTTTTCGCCGAGCCGGTTGAACTCTTCTGTTGTTGGCATCGTATTAATTCCCCCCTGTCGTTGATTGGCACCATTATACCACAGTCTGAGGCTTCTAACTACCGGACAACAGTAATTTATGCCTCCGCAGCCGAACGGCCGGAATGTCTGATTCTCCGGCGGCATTACCAAAAGCGGATTGTTTTATCTTACTAAAACGTGAAGTTACATTGCCTCCCGGATGACCGCGCCGAGCCGGCAAAACCCCTCCTCGATCCGGTCCTCCGGCATGTTCGAGAAGTTCAGGCGCATCGTGTTCTCATGCCCGCCGTTCGGGAAAAACGAGCCGCCCGGCACGAAGGCAACCTTGCGTTCGAGGCTTTTTGCGAGCAGCGGCCGCGCATCCATATGCTCCGGCAGGACGGCCCAGGTGAACAGGCCGCCCTGCGGCCTGTTAAACGCGACGCCCGCGGGAAATTCCCGCGCCATTGCGCCCACGGCAACGTCGCGCCGCCGTCTGTAGACGGCGCGTATCCTTTCGATATGACGGTCGATATCGTAAAGCTCCAGGTATTTCATCAGCTCGCGCTGAGCCAGCGTGTTGCACTGCAGGTCGGCCCCCTGCTTGACAAGCACGTACTTGCCGATCGCTTCCCGGTCGCCCGCGATCCAGCCGAGCCGGTAGCCGGGGCAGAATATTTTCGAGAACGTGCCGGAATAAAATACGCAGCCGGTCCGGTCGAACGACTTGACGCTGGGCAGGCGCTCGCCCTCGAAGCGCAGCTCGCCGTACGGGTCGTCCTCGAGGACGACGACGCCGTGCGCTTCCGCCAGACGGCAAAGCGTTTCCCGCCGCTCACGGCTCCACATCCTCCCGGTCGGATTCTGGAAATCCGGCACGACGTAAATGAGCTTGACGCGTTCCTCCGTTTCCAGCAGCTCCGCCAGA
>CAYMLM010000040.1:9846-16430 GCA_964391385.1 uncultured Papillibacter sp. | reverse complement strand
GGCTCCCCAGGCTCCGAAGCAGAAGCAGCCTTTTCTCCAGTTCCCCGCCGAGGTCGAACGCCTCGGCGGATGTTCCGCCGAGTGCCGCCGCATAGATGCGTATGACGTTTATATCCGGGTCGATCCGGCTGACGACGCCCTCGAGCGTCAGCATCCCGCGTCCGAGCATGGAAATGCCCGCCGGCATCGACAGGCCGTTTGATTCCGCAATGGCAAGCAGGTCCGCGAACATCTGCCCGACATTGAGGCTTTTGAGCTCGGCCGAGCCGTATTTCGTCAGCATCTCCTCGATGTTTTCGGCAAGACGGCTGTGATTGACGCTCCCGGTATGGCGGCTGATGGCAAGAATGGCCTGCTTGAGCTCGTAGACATCCCCGACGGCGACGGCCGTCATGGCCTTTTTCATCAGGCTCCTGTCCTGGGCCGACAGCGTGCCGATCATCCCGAGGTCCAGCCAGACGATTTTGCCGTCCCGGATGCGCAGATTGCCGGGATGCGGGTCGGCGTGAAAATAACCGTCCTCAAGCACCTGCTTGGCATATCCGGCCACAAGCTTCTGCGCGATCTCACTGAGGTCATATCCCTCGCGCGTCAGCCCGTCCGTGTCGTCGATCTGGATGCCGCCGATGCGCTCCATGCACAGGACCTTCGGCGTCGTCAGCTCCCAGACGACCTCGGGAAACGCCGTATAACGGATCCCCTCGTTGAGCTCGGAAAACCGGCGGATATGCCCGGCCTCCGTCATGAAATCCATCTCCTGCTTCGCGACCGCCCAGACTTCGTCGAGGACCCCGCCTATGTCGATGACCTGTCCGGCCCGGCCGAAAATCCGGATGACGGCGGTCGCCTTGTGAAGCAGCCGGATGTCCTGGTTCATCCGTTCATAAATACCGGGCCGCTGGACCTTGAGCACGACGCGCCGGCCGTTTTGCAAAACGGCTTCATGCGCCTGCGCGATCGACGCGGAGCCTATGGGCTTTTCCTCCAGCGATCGAAAGACCCGCCGGTAATCGTCTGCGTATTCCTCCTCGAGTACGGAGACGACCTCGGCAAAATCCATCGGCCGCACTTCGGTCCGCAGGCGCGTCAGCTCTTCACAGTACGCTTCCGGCAGCATGTCCGACCGCATGGACAACAGCTGGCCGAGCTTGACAAACGTCGGTCCGAGGTCCTCGAAGATCATCCGAAGCTTTTCGGGCGATAAACCGCGGATGAGGTTATATCGCCCGAGCACGCCGAGTATTTCCCTGAATCTTCCGGCCGATGAGCCGCCTGAGTTATCCCTGTTCTCCTTTGTCATGATCATCCGTCCAATTCTGCCTGATTTCATCAAGCTTGGCCTTAATGGCGCCGATTTCCTCCCGGCCCATTTCCTCCAGGCGCTCCGCGACGGATTCGGCATTCATTTTGACCTCCCGGCCGGCTTCCTCCATCACTTTTTCGATCTCGGCCAGCTTGACCCGGATGATCTCGATCTCCTCTTTCGTCATGTGTTCAAGCGCATCCGTAATCTCCCGGACAGAGGCCTTTGCGGCGGCTCTTTTCCGCTTGAGCTCCTCGTTCATGACCTTACTCTTCTGCACGGCCTCTTCTCCTTTGGACGCGAGGGTTTCGATCGCCTTTCCGACCGCGTCGACGGACACGGCCGCGAGTCCGACGCTGGTATACCACACTTTTTTCAGTCCGTCATTGATATTGTCCGACATGCTCTTTGACTCCTTTACGCGGGCCCCGGGGCCCATATTTTAATTTGCGCGTGAAACTAAACCGCTGCCTTCAGCTTATGGATGAGCGTTTCCGTCTTTTGCTTCAGGAGGCTCGACTGATAAGCCGTCAGCATGATGAATACGACCTCCTTGATTTTCGAAGCGTCACCCTCCTTGCAGACAAGACTCTGTGTCAGCTCCTTGCCGACAGCTTCCTCATATCCCTCGATATTGCCGGGCTCGATGCCGCGCGTTTTGATCACGCTGCTGTTGAACAGCTCGAAAAGCTCCTTTTCGCCCAGCGTGCCGCCCGAGCTTTTGTATGCGTACTGCAGCAGAAGCTTGATGTCCTCCAGCTCGACAACATGCCTGAGAGCGTTGAATATGAGTATCCTGGCGACCTGATTCTCGTCGTAGAACCGCCCTTTCCGGGGCGGGTCCACGAAATTGCGTTTGACCCAGTTCTGTATCGTCTCTTTCGTCAGGCCCTCCGCGATATGCGTAATCTGCGAAAGCAGAAGCCCCGAGCCGAAGCCGAGGAGCGGCGTGAGCGTATTTCCCAGAAAGTCCTCCGCCCCGCTGAGAAGGGCGCCGAGTAAGCCGCCCGCCTTTATATTAGTGCCCGGAATCCTGTATTTCTTTTCGTCCATACGTCTCCCCACTCGCCTCTTTATGCTTCGTCATCACTATAACATATTGTCATATGACTGTCAAGTGTTATCATTAGACTTTTTTATGCAACACATTATATGTGGATGTGTATACATAAGAAAAAGGCGGGATGCATCCTCCCGCCCCTTATTTTTACCAGCTTGTCAGTCGAAATACCTGTCGAACAGCAGCCAGAGCATGTCGCCCCGGACATAGACGAGGCTACCGAGCGTATTGCCGTCACAGGTCAGATAGGCGTCGCCATCCGGGAATGGGATCGAATTGAAGCTCGTCATGCCCTCCCGGGGCTCCGTCCCGACAAAATTGTCAAAACGGTCCGCCAGCTTCTCGTACGCGCCGCGCGTTAAATCGCCGCTTCGCGTATCGATATACCAGGCTTCGTCCGGGTCAAGCCCCGTCATAAGCATTTCGGACTCGACGCCGGAGAGGTAAAGCTGGACGGTCTTCCCGTCGGCGCTCACGGCGACGTCGACGACGACGCTGCCGTTGACGTTCGTGCAGCCGAGCGTCTTTGAAAAATCCACGGCGCTCGTGATTGCACTCTCCTTCAGGTCGTACACGAACGCGCCGAAATAGCCGTGAAAAACGACGATATCGTCGTCGGCGTAATCGAGAATGACTTCGATCCCCGCGTTCGTGTCCGCCGTCAGAGAATCGGGCGCGCGGCTGAGCAGCCGCCTCAGATCGCTCGTAAACGTCTCGTCGCCGGGCGCGCAGTCGTTTTCCATGATCGTATCGAGGAAGGCCAGCGTTTCGCCGTCCAGCCGGAAGATCAGATACGTGCAGTCGGGGTAGCTAGGCATGACCCAGCCGTCGTCGGTAACGGTCATCCCGCCGGCCAAACCGACCTTTCCGGGCGTTTCGGAGTAAAACTCGTAATTCAGGCGGTAGATCAGGAGCGTCATCCCGTCGAAATCGTCGTAGGTATAGGCCTCCCCGAGCGATTCAATCCGCCAGGTCACGTAGCGGTAGGCGGGGAACTGCGTCCTGCCCATCCTGAACCACTGCAAAACCTGCTCCTTGGCCTGGTCGAGCACCGCGGCCGGCACGCCGTCCGCGTTGAGGACCTGTCCCGGCGGGTCTGAGAGCTCCGTATTGGAGACGAACTGGTAGCCATCCCCGTTGCCCCGAAGGCGCACGATTCTCTCGCTTTCATAAAACGTCACGCAGGTATAATGCAGCCAGACGTTGCCGTTATCGTCGCAGTAGCCGTCGGTGACGGTCACGCCGATGTAATTCGTGTCGCCGTGGTAGTGATAGTAGGCGTCATACGCCTGCAGATACGTCATCATGTCCAGCCCGAGGCCGAGCGTCTCATCGAGCTTGAGTCCGATGTTTTCCATCAATACGGCGTCCATGACGGCAACGCTGTTCTTCTGGCATTCGCAGTCCGGGACCACGTCCCAGCCGTTTGCCGCGACGACGGCCGCCGCCTCCTCCGCTGTGGCCATATCGTCCGCACCGGCGCCGATATAAAATGTATCGTACAGATTTATATCCTGCGGCAGATTGTACAGGGAGAACAGGAACTGATTGTGAATGTTCGGTGAATCGCCGTTGAAGAACTCCGTGTTGAACCACGCGATTTCCTCCCCCGTCAGCGCGGTAAACCCCTCCGGTACGGGAAGCGGTTCGGGAAGCCCGGCCGGCGTTTCATCCGACGGACCTTCGGACGGGGCGTCCGGCGCGACATCCCCGGAAGCCTCGGCCTGCGCGCTCACCTCCGCCGCCGTGCCGTCGTCCGCCGGTTGAAACGATGCGGGACCCGAGCCGGCGCAGCCGCCCAGAAGCAGCACGACCGCCAGGATCAGCGCGGCGGCGACGGATGTTATCTTTTTAGGATTCATAGTGTTCAACCTCACTTTTCAGCCGGGACGGTTTCCCTGCCCGGCCCTGCGGCGGGTATGCTTGCCGGTGTTTTCGCGCCATCGGACCGGCGCCAACCAGGCGCCGCCGGATGCAGTCTGCTCGGAGACACAGACCTGTCAAAAATACCCTGCCGGTGCTTCGACGAAAAAAAACGCGGCAGGTTCCATTTTGCGCGAGGTCATTTCCAGGTATAGTGAGGCGGGCGGGATTTGAAATCCTACCGGAACATGACAGCCGGCAGGTTGACCTCGTGCACGCCCAGCCCTGGCATCTTGAGATCGCCCATGAGGCAGGCGTTGTAGATCGCCTTTTTGCCGAAGCGCGCGCGGATGTCCTCCACGGCGTCCTCCAGCTTCTCCCGCCTTTCCCGCCGGACCGTGTCGTCGTAGAGCAGCAGCTGCACCGGCTGGGACTTCGGGATGAGGTTGATGGCCCGGATCGTCACGGCCCGCACCGGCAGATGCCAGTCGTACCGCGCGTTGAACAGAATCCGGGCCCGGCCGGCCAGCTCCGCCGGGCTGTGCGACGGAACCTCCAGCTGCGCCTGGTACTGGTTCCAGGCCAGCTTGCTGTCCTTGACCGTGATCTCCACGCCGCGCGCCAGAAAGTCGTTCTGCCGGAGCTTGTGCCCGGCGTCCTGGGCCAGCTGGAGCATCACATGGAAAACCTCCTCCGCGTCGACAAGGTCCTCGACGCAGGTGATGCCGTGCCCGATGGATTTGATCGGCGCCTCGTAGTCCATGGGCATGACGCGGGAGCTGTCGCTGCCGGAGGCGTACGACCACAGGGATACGCCGTTGACTCCGAGGATCCGCTTGAGAAATTCCGGCTGAGCGGCCGCGATGTCCCCGATCGTTCGGATGCCGTAAGCGGCAAGCTTGCGCTTCGTGGCGCGGCCGACATAAATGAGCTCCGAGCACGGCAGCGGCCAGATCTTTTCCCGGTAGTCAGACGGGCTGATCACGGTGACGGCGTCCGGCTTTTTCAGGTCGCTGCCGAGCTTGGCGAATATCTTGTTGAACGACACCCCGATGCTCACCGTCAGGCCGAGCTCCTCCTTGACGGTCTTTCGTATTTTATGGGCGGTCGCCTCCCCGTTCTCGCAGCCGCCGCAGCCCGTCAGGTCGAGCCAGCACTCGTCCATGCCGAACGGCTCGACCCGGTCCGTGAACCGCTGGTAGATCTCCCGCGCGAGCCTTGAATATTTCACGTACTGCCCGTAGGTCGGATGCAGTATAACGAGCTCCGGGCAGGCCCGTTTGGCCTCCCAGTTGGCCATTCCCGTCTTGACGCCCGCTTTTTTGGCCGGCTCCGATTTGGCCAGCACGATCCCGTGGCGCTCCTCCGTCGAGCCGCACACGGCGACGGCCTTGCCGCGCAGCGCCGGATCGAGCATGATCTCCACCGACGCGTAAAAGCCGTTGAGATCGCTGTGCAGTATTGTACGCGTCATAAAGCCACACCCCCAAAGCTTTTCCGTCCGTGCCGGCAGAAATTTTCCTGCTCTGCTTAGCCGTCGTCCCCGCCGCCGCAGGGAGCGTTCACATGGTCTTTTTCCCCGTCCATCTCCCCGCCGCCGCGGGGAGATGCTCACAGGCTCTCAGGCGGCATGATAATCCTTACCGCCGCGTTTCATTGATTTTTCCCGCCGCCGAAGGTATTTTTTATAAAACTTCCACTAGACTGATGAAGTTTTCCCGTTTATAATGGACTTAAACTTCGTATACTTCGTTTTTATTATAGCGCCGCGCCGCCGCCCTGTCAATCGGAATGAATGAGGTTTCGGGTCGGCAAATGATGGAACGGACCAAACGCGCAGCAAAAAATGCTTGGAAGTGAGCGTCATGAAAATCGGTTCGCAGGTCTATGTCAAAAGCAGCGCCGAAGCGGTTGGGCTGTATCAAAAAGCGTTCGGCTTAACGCTCGGCTACCATGTCAAAAATGACGACGGTTCTTTTTTCCACGCGGAGCTCCTGTCGGACGATGAATTTTTCCTCGCCGTGAGCGAAGCGTCAACGGACAGTCCCGATGGCTTTACACCGCCCGCGCAGTATGAAGAGCTTTTAAACGCAGTGGATGAAGCAGCCGGCGTCAGGCCCGCCGGCAACATTCCGCCCATGCAGTTCGGCGTTGAATTTAAGGATGAATCGGGCGTTTTAAACGCGTTTGAGCTCTTAAAGCCGGGTGCGACAATTACTCTCCCGGTCGGCCGGCTCCCGTGGAGCGACTGCTGCGCCGGCCTCGTCGACAAATTCGGCGTCAGCTGGTATCTGTCCGTACCGCAGCACAAGCCCGAAGAATAACCTTTACCGCGTCCACGGCGGACCATGAGATAAC
>CAYMLM010000040.1:0-9746 GCA_964391385.1 uncultured Papillibacter sp. | reverse complement strand
CAGCACAAGCCCGAAGAATAACCTTTACCGCGTCCACGGCGGACCATGAGATAACAGCCCTCGTCTTTCGTTTATCGGGTCATGGGGCGAAGCCCCATTCCTTTTAAGGGCGGCGGGCGGGATTCGATAATCATCCGAGAGGAGCCTAACGAATGAAAACGTTTTCCGAAAAGGTGCGCGAGGCGCGCCAGTCGCTCAAGCTGACGCAGGAGGAGCTGGGCGCTCTCATCGGCGTGTCGAAGCGCGCCGTCCTTGCCTACGAGACCCAGGGCGTGCGCCCGCGGCAGAATGTCAAGGTCAAGCTGGCCGAGGCGCTGCGCGTGTCGACCGACTATCTGGACCGGGACGAGATCGACGACCCGACATATGGTCTTGAAAAGGCCGATTATATCAAGGAAACGCGCGAGCGTTTCGGCGGCCGGGCCGCGCGCGAGATGGATTTCCTGCTGGAGCGCAACGCCGCGCTCTTCGCCGGCGGCGCGCTCGACCAGGAGGCGAAGGACGCCTTCTTCGAGGCCGTCACGAAGGCGTACTGGGCCGCCAAGGAAGAATCGCGCAAGACGTACGGAAAAAAGCGCCCGTAGGCATCAAAATTTAAATTGAAACAGGTGTCTGTATGTTAAGGGAAAAAGGATTGGCGTACTGCGGGCTGGCCTGCTGCGTCTGCGGGCAGAACGAGACCTGCGCGGGCTGCCGCAGCGCCGCGTGCGAGGGCCGGGACTGGTGCCAAAACCGCAGCTGCTGTATCGAAAAGGGACTGGCCGGCTGCTGGGAATGCAACGAGTTCCCCTGCGGCAAAGGCCTGCTTGCCAAGCCGCGGGCGCGCGCGTTCGCCACGTTTGTTTCAGGCCGCGGCGAAGACGACCTGCTGGACGCTCTTGAGAGAAATGAAAAGGCCGGGATGGCCTATCACTACGAGGGCGAGCTTCTCGGCGACTACGATGTCCCGGACACGGAAGACGGCATCATCGAGCTCATTTTGCACGGGAAACAGTGACGGCGGGCAGGCGCAGTCCTCCCCTTTCGGCGGCGGAACGCCCCCAGCGGAGACCGATTGCCTCCTGCGGGAGGCGCAACGCCTCCTGCGGGAGGCGTGAAAACGCCTCCTGCGGGAGGCGTGAAAAGGTCAAATCATTGAGATAAAACGAAAAGTCTACCGACATGGCAGGAGCTGTTATTATGGTATACGCGGTTGATTTTGACGGAACGCTGTGCACCGACGCCTATCCGGAGATCGGCGCGCCGCGTCACGGGATGATTGAATTTATAAAAAGCCGACGGGCCGGCGGCGACCGGATCATCCTGTGGACGTGCCGGAGCGGGCCGGCGCTCGACGAGGCCGTCCGCTGGTGTCACGGTCTCGGCCTGTCGTTTGACGCCGTCAACGACAACCTCGCGGAGAACGTCGCCTGTCACAACAACAACAGCCGCAAGGTCAGCGCCGACTTTTATATCGACGACCGGAACTTCCACATGGATTTTTCGGACGCGGGAAATTTTTTGCGTCAAACGGGATGATTTTTATTTATCGGCGGCGGGTTTTAAGGTATAATACACAGGGGCGCGGCTGCGTGTAAAACGAAAGCGATGCGCGGGCTTTTTCCAGGCGAACGGACGCGGCAAATCCTTTCCGGGCGAACGCTTCCCCAGCAGGCGGGGCTGATTTGAAATTATGGGGGTGAAAGCAAATGTCCATTAAAACGATCTCAAACGAGGTCGCCAAAATCCGGCAGAAGTACAGCGAAGCGGACCCCGTCCGGCTGTGCGGCGCGATGGGCATCCTGCTGCTTCACGAGCCCATGGGCGACTCCCGGAACGCCTGCAAGGGCTTTTACCTCCGCCAGTCGCGCGCGCAGGTCGTCACGGTGAACAGCGACCTTTCGGAGGAGCATCAGCGCATCATACTCGCGCACGAGCTCGGCCACGCCGTGCTGCACCGCGACGCGTCCGCGATGCAGGCGTTCCACGACTTCAAATTGTTTGACGAGACGACCACCTACGAATACGAGGCCAATGTCTTCGCGGCCGATTACCTGATGCCGGACGAGGAGGTTCTGGAGCTGCTGTGCGGCGAGACTTCTTTTTTCGACGTTGCCGCCGAGCTCAGCGTCCCGCCGGAGCTCCTGGACTTTAAATTCCGCGTTTTGAAACGCAAGGGCTACAAGGTCGTCGACCCGCCGATAACGGCGCGGGCCGATTTCCTGAAAAAGCTCCATTCAGGCTGATTCCCTTAAAACGGTGCAAATAAATGAACGGCAAAAAAGTTTATGTAAAGGTAACCGCCGCTTTTTCAAGCGACGGGATGCTGACGCCCCTCTCCCTGCTCTGGGAGGACGGGCAGGAATATATCATCGACCGCGTGCTGGACATCCGCCCGGCCGCCGCGCTGAAGGCCGGCGGTCAGGGCGACCGGTATACGATCCGCACCTGCGGCCAGGAGAGCTTTTTGTTTTTTGAACGCAGCCCGAAAACGACGGACCCCACGCTCGGGCGGTGGTTTGTCGAACGGCGGCATTCATAACAGCCGGCCGGGCCGGTCGGAGGACATCCTTAAAATCTATACAGGCGAGGGATACGATATGCGCGTACAATCAGCGGTAGACGTGAAAAGCCATCTGGTGATATTTTCAGCCATTGCGTTTGTTGGGGCGGCCTTTTTGTACCTGACCGCGGGCGCGGGCTTCTCCGCCGTCGAGCTGGCGGTGGGCGTCGGAGCGATCCTGGCATCGTCCGCGTTTTTGCTCTGGATCCTGACGGGGACCTATTATGTACTGTACGAGGACTGCCTTTACTGTAAAAGCGGCCCGTTTTCCGAGGTGATCCTCTTTGACGACATCCGGTATCTCGGCCTGAGCGACAATTTTGAGGCCTCGATGGCCTTGTCGTCGCGACGGATTGTGATCCGCCAGTACGACGAGGCGTATACGATGATATCGCCCCGCTGCCGCGAGCGCTTTCTGACGCACCTGAAGGCGCGGTGCAGATACCTGGAAGACGACAGGCCGGCATGAACTGCGGCTGTATCAAACGCGGGGCCGATCGACCGGCTCCGCGTTTTAAGGAGTGACGCGTATGTGCGGGCGCTACTACATTCCGGAGCCGGACGACGACGCCGGCTTCAAAGAGATCCTGGAGCATGTGAAGAAGGTCTACGGCAATCAGCCGGCGTACGCCGGGATGAAGCGCGGCGAAATCTTTCCGACGGATATCGTCCCCGTCGTGACGGGCAATGCGCCCGCTTTGATGAAATGGGGATTCCCCCGTTTTGACGGCAAGGGCCAGGTCATCAACGCCCGGCTGGAAACGGCGGACGAAAAACCGATGTTCAGAAAATCCTACGCCGCCGCGCGCTGCCTTGTCCCGGCGGGCCATTACTTCGAGTGGCGCAAGGACGGCGCGCGCAAGACGAAATACGCCGTCGGCCGGGACGGGATGATCTATATGGCGGGCCTGTACAGGCGTGAGCCGGACTGGCCGCTGCCGCTGTTCGTCATCCTCACCCGTCCCGCCGCGCCCGGCCTTGCGTTCATCCACGACCGGATGCCGGTCATCGTGCCGGAAGCCGTCCGGCGGAAATGGCTGACGGACGGCTTGGGGACGGCGGAGCTGCTGAGCGTCAGCGACGAGCAATTGACGTTTACGGATCCGGCGTAATCCGCCGCTGCGGCCGCAATAAATATCAGCCCGTTACGCGCGCTCTCTCCGAGAGCGCGCTGTATTTTCCGCACCGGTCCCCCCAGCAGGCCCTCGTCTTGCCTTTCGAGTAAATCCTCAGCACCTCGCACCGATTGGGGCAGTCCGGGCACTCCATGCTGACAACGGTAAAATCGTCGTCCATCTCGTCAAAGCCGCAAAAGCGCGTCGGTTCTCCCGTCTGCTCGAGCTCTTCCTTTGCAAGGATCGCGGCCCCGTAGGCCCCCATGACGTCGTAGTACGGCGGTATGATGATTTTTTTATCCAATATTCGCTCGAACGCGGACACGATGCCGGCGTTGGCCGCCACTCCCCCCTGAAAAACGACCGGGTCGTCGATCCGCTTCCCCTTGGCGAGATTGTTGAGATAGTTACGCGCCAGCGCCTCGCACAGGCCGGCTACGATGTCCTCGATACAGTGCCCTGTCTGCTGCTTGTGGATCATGTCCGATTCGGCGAAGACGGCGCAGCGCCCCGCGATGCGCACCGGGCTTTTCGCGCGCAGCGCGTATCCGCCGAGCTCCTCGATCGGAATCTCGAGCCGGGCGGCCTGCCGGTCCAGAAACGAGCCGGTCCCGGCGGCGCAGACCGTGTTCATGGCAAAGTCGTGGACGATGCCGCTTTTCAGAAATATGATCTTGGAATCCTGCCCGCCGATCTCCAGAATCGTGCGGACGTCCGGCTCGAAGTGAGCCGCCGCTACGGCGTGCGCGGTGATCTCGTTTTTGACGATATCCGCCCCGATCAGCAGCCCGGCCAGCTGGCGGCCGCTCCCGGTCGCGCCCGCCGCCTTGATGCGCAGAGCGCCGCCGAAGCCGTCATAGATCGCCTTCAGCCCGTTTTTCAGCGCTTCGATCGGTCTGCCGCCCGTTTTTAAGTACAGCTTCATGCGGATCGTCCGCTCACCGTCCATGACGACCAGATTGGTGCTCACGGAGCCGACATCAACGCCCAGATAACAGCTGTTTTCCAAATAAGAAGTCTCCTTCATGCCAGGTTCTGATTTCAGTTGAGTCCATAGCGTGCGCCGGTCGGACCGTTATCAGCAGATCCGCCTTCGTTTCCGGACGGCCAGCATATCCAGAAAGGCCTCGAGCCGCGTCACATACCCCGCCTCCCCGGTCACTTCGTCGACAATGAGCGTCATGACGGGAAAATCCCTGTCCGCCCGGACCCCCGGGAGGATCGACTTTGCGATCACCTCCGGCATGCAGCCGAGCGGAAAGATCTGAATGGCGCCGTCCATACCGTGCGCGTCGGCCAGGACGGTCTCGCCGACGCACTCTTTCCCGTGTCCGCCGACGGGAAACGGCATATAGGCGTCCGATGCCCTGTATACGCGCCGCGCGTACAGGCCCAGCGGCTTGAGGGCCATGTTTTTAAGCCACCAGCTCGGCGTGAGCATCCGGACCGTCGACACGCCGTACTCCATCAGCTTGTCCTCGATATAAAGATTTGAAAACGGCTCGATGATCGTAAAAATCTCCCCGACGAGCGCCAGCCTGATGGGGTTTCTGTCCGCCGTCCGGATGTTCTCCAGCATTTTTTTATACTGTTTTAAAACCGCTGTCGTTTCCGCCGGGTTTTTACACGCGTACGCTTTATTCCGGCATTCGCTCAGCAGTCGGCGGCATTCCCCCCTGTTGGCCTCAAAACCGGCGCGGTAGTGCGCTTCCGCGTCGATCTTGTCGCTCAGGGTCAAAACGTCCAGAGCTGTCCTGAGCGCGCGGAGCTTGTCCGCCCGACGGACGGGGCTTGCGTCCGCGATCCGGCCGACGCGCCGCCAGAATTCCGCCGGGCCGATCTCCGAGGACAGATCCGCCACGATGAAGTCCAGACGGTCAAACCCCATTTTCCGCAGGATCTTCATCTGCAGCTCGCAATATTCCCCGAACCTGCACGGGCCGCAGCTTCCGGCCATCAGGATCGTATCCGCGCCTCTTCGGACCGCTTCGATAAGGTTTCCGAGAATCAGCTTGAACGGCAGGCAAATCTCCTCGGGCGAATAGTATGCGCCTGTCTGCAGGGTCGTTTTGTTGTTTTTTTCCGGCATGATATACGGTATCTCAAGCGCCTGGCAGAGCGATGCCGCGGCCGGCGCGATATTGCCCATGTTGGGAAAGGTCAGCACCATCTCTTTGCCTCCTCTTCAGCAGATCCGAAAACGCCTCGAGCCGCGTGTCGAAGCCGGCCTGTCCGGTGTGCTCGTCGAGCTTGAGGACCATGAACGGAAAGTCGTCCAGCTCGTTTTTAATGAGCTCGGTCACGACCGAGTCGATCCCGCACGAAAACGAGGACAGATAGACGATGCCGTCGGCCCGCCCCGTCCTGCACAGGCGGACGGCCGCGCCGTAGTACTCCCGCGCGAACGTCCAGAACGGTTTCTTGAACAGGCGGTCCGCCTCGTCGTCGATTTCCTCGCATCGGACGGCTTCGGATGTGACGACGCCGATGCCCATCGCGTTGAGCTTCTTTTTGATGTCCATGTTGACGAACCGGTCGTGTATATTGTAGGCGTGACCGATCAGCCCGATATTGAGCGGATAGCCGCTGTCGCAAAAACCCGTTTGAAGGCCGCCGAGCTCCTTCACGGCGTCTTCAAAAGCCGAGCGTATCTTTTTCCTGTCACCCGTTACGGCGGCTCCGGCCGCAAGCACCCATTCGGACAGGTCTGTGCGCGACAGCGAGTAAATCGGGGCGTCGATCAAGGCGGGCAGGCCGGGTATGCCGTTTTTTATCATCTCGTTGAGGCCGCAGAACATCGGGCAGACGTATTCCTTCTTTTTCACGCCGATGAGACGCGGCAGAAAAACCGCGTCGCACTTATCCCTGAGCCATGCCACATGTCCGTGAAAAACCTTGACCGGCAGACAGGCCTCGTCCACGCAGCACAGGACGCCCTCGTCCAGTATTTTTTTATTCGTCTCCGGCGAGGTCACGAGCTCCGCTCCCAGTTCCTCTAAAAAAGTCCGGATGAAAGCGCGGTGTTTGTAATAGAGCAGGCCGCGCGGGACTCCGATTTTCATTTGGCGTCTCCGATGCATTAATCTTTTACTATCATTTCCCATCTTTGTTCCTGTATTCGGAGTGACGCGTTATTTTGCATAAATCCCGACGAGACCGCCCAATACGCGGAGGGCGGAAAAAGGCGCGTGCCGCAAAACGCTTCCTGCGAAACGTCTTGCGGCACGCGGTTACACTGTGAATAATTACCGGTCCCACTTCCCGGCCAGCCTGTCGATCTCCTCGGCAAACGCCTCGAGGTCTTTGTTCGCGCCGCCGTAGTTGTGGGTGATGACGTCCAAAAGCCGGGCTCCGGCGGACATGAGGCGCTGATAGACGGGCGATTCCCGCCGCTCCGCGGCGGCCTCCCGGCGTCTTTCCAGCTCCAGCCCTTCGTGGATGACCCGGTCGGCCAGCAGGTCGTAAGACGACGCGAATTTCGGCGCGTAGGCACCGTACCCGTCGGCAACGAGTTTTTCCGTGAAGATGTCGCAGACGTCCTCTTCGCCGTGCACGACGAATACCTTCTGCGGCTTCGGGTCAAACGCGCCGACCCATTTGAGCAGGCCGTCCCGGTCTGCGTGGGCGCTCATGCCCCTGAAGCTGTAGATATTGGCCTTGACCGCGATCTTTTCACCGAAGAGCGTCACCTGCTCGGCCGCCCGGTCGACGAGGATACGGCCGAGCGTCCCCTTGGCCTGAAAGCCCACGAAAACGATCGTGCATTCCGGGCGCCAGAGATTGTGCTTGAGATGATGGCGGATCCGGCCGGCCTCGCACATGCCGCTCGAGGAGATGATGACCTTCGGCGTGGGGTCGGCATTGATGGCCCTGGAGTCGTCCGCCGTTTCCGAAATGTTGAGATTTTTGAAGCCGAGGTACTTCTTGCCCGCCTTGATGACCGCCAGCGTCTCCTCGTCGAGGTAGCCCTCAAGGTCTCCCTCGTAGATGCGCGTGGCGGCGTTGGCCAGCGGGCTGTCGACATAGACCGGGAAATTCGGCGCGCTTTTAACGAGGCCCCGCTCCTTCATCTCCCGGATGAAGTACAAAAGCTCCTGCGTGCGCCCGATGGCAAACGACGGGATGACGACGTTGCCGCCCGCGCCGAGCGTCTGATCGAAGACGCGGGCAAGATCCTCCGTGTAGTCGGGCGGGACCTCGTGGTTCCGGTCGCCGTAGGTGGCCTCCATCAGAGCGAAGTCGGCCTCTTTTATGTACTGCGGGTCCCGTATGATCGGCTGTTCCAGATTCCCGATGTCACCGGAGAAGACGACCTTTTTCGTCACGCCGCCCTCCGTCAGCCACATTTCGACAAAGGCGGAGCCCAAAAGGTGCCCGGCGTCCGTAAACCGGATTTTTACACCCTCCGCTACTTCGATCTCCTCGTTATAACGGCAGGGCACGAAATACTTCATCACTTCCTCGGCGTCTTTGACCGTGTAGAGCGGCTCAGCTTCCTTGCCCCCGGCCCGCCTGCCCTTCCGGGATTTCCATTCGGCCTCGACCTCCTGGATGTGCGCGGAGTCCCGGAGCATGATATCCAAAAGCCGGATGGTCGCGCCCGTCGCGTAGATTTTTCCGTTGAATCCCTGCTTTACCAGCAGGGGCAGCCGGCCGGAATGGTCGATGTGCGCGTGCGTCATGACGACGCAGTCGATCGATTGGGGGTCGAACGGAAAACCCTGGCCGTAGCCGTTTTCGCTGCCCTGATACAAGCCGCAGTCGACGAGGATTCTTTTCCCGCCGGACTCAACGCCGTGACAGCTGCCCGTCACTTCACGGGCCGCTCCGTAAAACGATAACTTCATGATATACCTCGCTGATATTTTTTATTTTACAACAACGTTGTCCGCGCCGAGCATCTCCTCGAGCTCCCTGACAAGCGCGCTGTGGATCGCGCAGCTCAGGCGCTGCCGCTTTTTTTCGGCGGCGTAGTGGACGACGAGCTGCTCCCTGCCGGGAAACATCGTCAGTATGAGTTTCAGCCGCTCCATCGCCGGGTCGTCCTGCTCCCGCACCTTGATGTGAAGCGTCTTTTCCTCCGTGACGGTCTCGCCGGGCATCGGGTCGTGGTCCGAAAGCGGACGGATCGAATCGGCGAGAAGCTGAGGCTGGTCGTCCCGCGCGGAGATCTTGCCCTTGACGTAGACCGGCAGGTTTTCCTTGACGTACATGCCGCCCGTGTCGAGCGCGCGCTGGAACGCCAGCAGCTCCAGGCTGCCGGTGCCGTCCTCGAGCGTGATATAGGCCATGAGGCTGTTGTTTTTCGTCGTCTTCGTCTTCGCGGCCGATATGACGCCCGCAAGCGTCACCTGCCGGCCGTCCGAAAATTCAAGCGGCCCGTTTTCTACGGCGTAGTCCGACAGGATCCGCCCGATGGCGACGGCCCCGATGCGGCGCACCGCGCCGGCATACGCGTCCATCGGATGGCCGGACAGATACAGGCCCGTCACCTCGTGCTCCATGGCCATGAGCTCGCGCCCTGTGTACTCCGGGACATCGGGCAGCTCGATCGTCTGCCCTTTGGCCGGCGCTTCGTCTCCGCCGCCGAAGCCGAACAGGTCGAGCTGACCCTCGACGTTCCTGCGCATCGCGTCCGCCACGCTGTCGAGCACCGCGCCGCTGACCATCATGAGCTGGCGGCGCCGGACGCCGAAGCTGTCGAAGCCTCCGCATTTGATAAGACTTTCGACCGCGCGGCGGTTTAAGTCCCCGCCGTACATGCGGCGGCAAAACTCCTCGAAATCCTTAAACGGGCCGTTCTTTCGCCGCTCGGCCATGAGGTCCCGGATAAAGCCGCGCCCGATGTTCTTGACGGCGACGAGGCCGTAGCGGATGTTTTCTCCGGATACGGTAAACGTGTCGTTCGATTCGTTGACGTCGGGCGGCAGGAGCTTTATGCCCATCTGGCGGCATTCCTCCGTGTATTCCGCGACCTTTTCCGGATAGTACAAAACGCTCGACAGAAGCGCCGCCATGTATTCCCTCGGATAGTGGCATTTGAGATACGCCGTCTGATAGGAGATGACGGCGTACGCCACGGCGTGCGC
>CAYMLM010000039.1:0-16627 GCA_964391385.1 uncultured Papillibacter sp. | reverse complement strand
GATAATGAGCGGTGACTGGAGTTCAGACGTGTGCTCTTCCGATCTAGGCGACCGAGGGGGTAACCCCGCTATCTGCTCACAGACGATTTCCGCAGCCTCTCCACTACCCCCTCGTCCGGCGTTGCAATGATCGTCTTATACTCCGTGTACGTCACCATGCCCGGCCGTCCGCCGGGCATCTTCTTAACATATCTGACAAGCGTCCAGTCGACCGGGACCTTGCCGCTCTCCCGCGCCTGCGAATAGTAGGCCGCGAGCGACGCGGCCTCGCCGAGCGTCGTATCGTCGGCGGCCCCGCCGTTCGTTTTGACGACGACGTGCGAGCCGGGAATCTTCTGCGCGTGCAGCCACACGTCGGTTCCCCGGGCCTCGCGGTGCGTCAGGCGCTCGTTCTGGATGTTGTTGCGCCCGACGGCGATCTCAAGCCCCGCGCTCGAGACGAAGACCATCGGCGACGGCTCCGGCTGCTTCAGGCGTCCGCCCGGCCTCCCCGGCCTGTCCGGCGTCTGCTGCCGGACGTAACCGGCCAGCGCCAGCTCCCGCCGGATCTCGGCAAGATCCCGTTCGCCCTCGGCGCGCGCGATCTCCTCGAGCACGCTCGACAAATACGAAAGCTCCCGCTCGCCGAGCGCGAGCTGCTCGCGCAGCACGGTCTCGGCCGTCTTCGCCTTCGCGTAATCCCTGTAATACTTTGCCGCGTTCTGCTGCGGCGACAGCTTCGGGTCGAGTTTGATCTCGACCTCCCCGCCCGTCTCCGAATAGAAGTCCTCTGCCACGAGGACCGCCATTCCCTTTTCAACCCGGTGCAGGTTGGCCTTGAGGATGTCGCCGAGCTCGCGCAGGCGCTCCCGGTTCTTCGACTTGTCGAGGTCCATCCGCTGCATCGCCAGCTTGCGCCGCAGCCGCTCGTGCGCGTTCCGGACCGTTTTCATGAGCGTCAGGGACCGCTGCCGCATCCGCTCGGCTGTAAACCGGCGCGTGTAAAACGTGTCGAGCAGCGCCGAGAAGGACGCCGCCCGTTCGGTCCGCAGGGCGCCGCCGTACTGGACAATCCGCATGAACGAGAAATCGTACGGCTTCCCGTCGGGCTGCGCCAGCAATACCGGCTCATATCGGCCCGCCCGGATATCGTCCGTCAGGGCGAAAAAAGCATCGCACAGCGACTTGCCGCCGTCCCTGCCGAGCAGCGCGGCGACCCGGACGTCCGTCTCCCCGCCGGCCCGCGCGGCCAGCTCCCTGGAAACGAGCGGCGACAGCGCGCCGAACGTATCGAGGAGCCACTTCTCGGCCGTCCTGTCCCCCGGCGCGTCCCGGAGCCAACGCAAAAAGTCCTCCCGCGAGACCGCGAGCGGGTCCCGCTTGTCCTGCGGCGGCGGCAGCCGGTAAAACAGGCCCGGCAGCACCTGCCGCTTCTCGCTCATCGTCGTGTCGACGCGGCGCAGGCAGTCCACGATCCGGCCGTCCGAATCCGTGAGGATGAGGTTGGAGTGGCGGCCCATGACCTCGGCGACCAGGTGCTTCTCGCCGGGCTCGCCCAGCACGTCGACGCACTCGAGCGCGATGTCGACCGCGCGCTCCAGGCGCGGCTGCGAAACGGATCTGACCCGCGCGCCCGCGATGTGTTTTCGGAGCAGCATGCAGAACATCGGCGGACTCGCCGGATTTTCAAACGACGCGCCCGTGAGGTGGACGCGCGCGTCGCCCGTCCCCGCCGAGAGCAGCAGGCGCTCCGACGCGCCGGGTCCGTGCAGCGACAGGAGGAGCTGGTCCCGTTCCGGCTGCTGGACCTTGTCGATCCGAAGCCCGCGGAGCTTTGCGTCGAGCTCCCCGACGAGCGCGCCTAGGAAGATGGCGTCTAACGGCATGGAGCGTCACCCCCGTCCTCACCCGCGACGAGAAGCTCGAACAGCTCGTTTAAGCGCTCGGTCCGACCCTTTAAGTACAGGTATCCGAACAGCGTCTCGAACCCGGTCGCCGCGTGATACTCGCCGACCGTCGCGCCGCGCGGAACGGCGTGCACCCGCGCGTTGCGCCCGCGCCGGTACATGTCGGCCTCCTCCGGCGACAAGATCGGCAGGAGCTTTCCGGCCGCCCTGGCCTGCGCGCCCGCCGACACCCAGCGCACCGACGCGCGGTGCAGTCCCCTGGCCGTGGCGCGGCCGCTCGCGCACAGCCACGAGCGCACCATCAGCTCGAACACGGCGTCGCCGAGATGCGCCAGGCCCAGCGCCGAGATGCCGCGGATATCGTCATCCGTCATTTTTGTCTTGAGGTAATCCATTTTTCTTATCTCCGGGAAGCGTCTTCGGCGTCCGGTCCGGCTTTTTTTCGCACGGCCCGGACAGCTCTGGATTTTTGTGGTACAAGACGAAGTTGAGCACATTGCCCATGATGAGTATGATGCTGCAGATATAGACCCAGAACATCAATATAATGAGCGAGGCCAGCGACCCGTAGATGACCGGATAGTTGACCGAGGCCGATATGAGCTTTGAGAAAACGCTGCTCACCGCCACGAGCAAAATCGACGCCACGAGCGCGCCGGGCATCCGCGGGACCTTCGGGGTTTCCCGGGGGGCTGTCATGCGGTAGATCAGGAAGATGATGACGAGCATGAGCAGAAACAGCACCGCGAAGCGCTCCCACCGCCAGATGTCAAACAGCGCCGTCCCGAAGATTTTTTCCAGGAAGCTCAAAAGCCACTCGCCGGAGACGATCACGAGGCCGGACACGTAGACGGCGGCCAGCAGGCCGAGCGACATGGCCACGCTGTACAGCGCCGTCCAGACGCCGGTATAGCGCGGCTTGCCCTGGATGTCCGCCATGATCTTGAGAAGCGACCGGAACGCCGCCGACGACGAGGTGAGCGTCACGACGACCCCGACGATCACCATGAACGTCGAGCGGTTGCCGCCGACATACTGGAGATAGTTCGTGAGGACGTCGGCCGCGTCGGCCGGGATGAGCTGGGCCCAGATTTTATACAGGCTCTCCTGCGGGATATTGAGGCTCGAGAGGACCGCGTAGACGACGATGAGAAACGGGAAGATCGAGATGATGAAGGAATAGGCCATGGCGGCGGCGCTTCTCGGCACGCGCTGTTTGATATAGATCTGATACATTTTTTTAGCCATGCCGAAAGCTTTTTTCAAAGCGTTCACCTCACATCAAACGCGGGACGGGCAAATGTGCCTGCCCGTCCCGCCGTCGTTACATCCTTATCGACTTGTCAACGCTATATATTCCCCGCGCTGCCCCGCTGTATTCTCCTCACTACATTGCTTTTACTTGTCCGCCTCCGGCGGTTTTGATCTATTCCCGCCCGCGCGCCCAATTAAGGTATAGGGGTAAACCCCTATGACCCCATAGAAAGGCCCGGTTTTACGGTTTTTTCCGTGTTCCCTGTAGGGACGATTCACGAATCGTCCGCGTTCCTCCGTAAGGCTCCTTTGGAAAGGAGCTGGCGCGCAGCGCCTGAGGATTGTTAAACTCGCTATGGCGAGTTTTTCCACGCACTCGCAGCAGATTACTTGCTGTTGAAGATTTTAAAGATCGTGTCGAACGGGTCCTCCTCCGGCTCCGGTTCTGGCTCCGGCTCCGGCGGCGCCTTCTCCGCGGTCTTCTTCTCGGCGGCCTCGGTGTAAAGCCCCGAACCGAACGGCTTTTCCGTCTCTGCCGGCAGAGAGTAGGCGCGCGGCTTGTCCTCAAAGCGCGTTGCGATGACCGTGACGCGGATCTCGTCCTCCATCGTCTCGTCGAACGTCGCGCCGAAGATGATGTTGGCCTCCGGGTGCGCCGCCTCCTGCACGAGGCTGGCCGCGGTCTCGACGTCCTCGAGCCCGATGTCGAGCGAGCCCGTGATATTGACGAGCACGCCCTTGGCCCCGTCGATGGACGTCTCCATCAGGGGGCTCGACACGGCCTGCTTGGCCGCGTCCTCGGCCTTGTTCTTGCCGGCGGCGTGGCCGACGCCCATGTGCGCAAAGCCGGCGTCCTTCATGATGGTGGTGACGTCCGCGAAGTCGAGGTTAATAAATCCCGTGTTCTTGATGAGCTCCGATATGCTCACGACGGCCTGGCGCAGCACGTCGTCGGCGATGGCGAACGCGTTGGCGAACGTCAGCTTCTGGTCGGTCGCGAACTTCAGGCGGTCGTTGGGGATGATGAGCAGCGAATCGACCTTGCCCAGAAGGTTCCGTATGCCCTCCTCGGCCTGCAGCATGCGCCGTTTGCCCTCGAAGCTGAACGGCTTCGTGACGACGCCGACCGTAAGTATGCCCGCTTCCCTGGCGATGTCCGCCACGATCGGCGACGCCCCGGTCCCCGTGCCGCCGCCCATGCCGCCGGCGATGAAGACCATGTCGGCGTCCTCGAGCGCCTTGGCTATGTTGTTGCGGCTCTCCTCGGCGGCCTTTTTCCCGACCTCGGGATTGGAGCCCGCCCCCTGACCGTGCGTCAGCTTTTCGCCGATCTGTATTTTCTGATCCGCGTTCGATATCCCAAGCGCGGGCTTGTCCGTATTGATCGCAAGGAATTCAACACCCTGGGTTCCGGCCTCAACCATCCGGTTGACAACGTTGTTGCCTGCGCCGCCGACTCCGGCGACCTTGATCACAACGACATTATCCGGTCCGCTTGCGAGTGAAAACGACATATTTTGATCCTCCTGTTACGATTTATGCTCTTCACCGGGAAACGCCCTGTATGACGGCACTGCCCGAAAGCGAATGTTTTTAACATTATTATAACATTACTGCATATTTTATACCGATTTGTTGCTTTGGTCAATAGTTCACATAATATAAATGCATATATTGGTGGATCGACGCGTTTTTTCCCGCCGTTCCGACCTTTTCATACTGCTGATTCGGGGATATAACGCCAATCCTCCTCGTCCGAGACGTCGATGCGGCCCCTGTCCGTGTCCTTGAGCGTCTCAATGGCTTTTAAGACCCGGACGATCTTGTTGTCGGCGTCCTCGCCGCTGCCGAAGGTCACCGTGAACCGGCCGATGTAGTCGAACGTGATATTGGCGATATTCGACACGTCGAGCGTCTGCACCCCGCCGGCGATTCCGGCGCTCTGGACGGCGCGCAGCACCTCGGTCAGATATTGAAACTTCGTCTGCTCTTCCTCGCCGACGCCGAGCGTTTCGCCGACCCCGAGCGAGGCGATCGTGAGGCCCGAAACCTTGATTTTCTCCGCCGCGCCGAGATTGTCCGTCGCTTCGAGCACGCGCCCCATCTGATCGATGATCCACCAGTCGCTCTCGTACCGGACGACGGCCAGCGGCCGGCTCTCGCTGACCGTTATGCGGACCGTGTCCGGCATCTCCTTTTCGACGACGACCTCGCTGAGATACGGCAGGTTCGACCGGATGCGCCGGGAGACCTTGTCCGCGTCGATAAAAAAGATATTGTCACCGGTCTTCAGCCCCGAACCGGACAAAATCTGCTGTACGGTATATTTTTCCGCGCCGGTGACCTCGATGGTCGCCACCCGGAAAAAGACGCTCACCCCGAAGATGCCGATGATGGCGATCAGAAGCAGCGCGATGGGCGTATACAGGAGCGAGCTTCTCCGCCGCCGCCTTCTCTTTTTATCTTTCGTCAATATCTGGCACTCCCTTTAACAGGATTTAGCCGTCCGATCCTGTCCCGCCCACTCTTTCGACCTTTGCGCCGAGCGTTTTGAGCACGCCGGCGATGTCGTCGTACCCCCGGTCGATATGCGTCACGCCCGATATCTGCGTCGTGCCTTCCGCGCCGAGCGCCGCCACGATGAGCGCCGCGCCGCCGCGCAGGTCCGTCGCGGTGATCGGGGCCCCGCGTAGCTTCCTGACGCCGCTGACGATTGCCACGCGGCCCTCCGTCTTGATATCCGCGCCCATGCGCTGGAGCTCCGCGACATGCCGGAACCTGTTTTCAAAGATGTTTTCGACAAAGACCGTCGTGCCCTCCGCCGTCAGGCTCACCGCCATGACGGGCGGCTGCGCGTCCGTCGGGAATCCGGGATACGGCCGCGTGATGATGGGCTTCGAGGCCTTTCTGGGCCCGTCGGCCTTCAGACGGATGGTATCCCTGCCCGTTTTGAGCTCGCAGCCCATTTCCATGAGCGTCTCCGTCACCGTGACGATGTGGCCCGGACAGACGCTCGTCAGCTCGATCTCGCCGCCGGCTGAGGCGGCGCACGACAGATACGTCGCCGCGACGATGCGGTCGGGGATCACCCAGTGCTCCGTGCTCGTCTTCGGCGCCGCGCCCTCGACCGTCACGGTCGGCGTCCCGGCGCCGTGGACGTTGACGCCCAGCCGGCGCAGGTAGCTCTGAAGGTCCCAGATCTCCGGCTCGCAGGCGGCGTTCGTGATGATCGTCGTGCCGTCGCAGCTCGACGCGGCCAGCATCGCGTTTTCCGTCGCCCCGACGCTCGGGAACGCCAGATTGATCCGGCAGCCGGTCAGCCTGGCCGCGCGGCAGGTGATCATCCCGCCCTCCTCCGTGATCTCCGCGCCCATCGCGCGCAGGGCGGACAGGTGCAGGTCGATCGGCCTCGGGCCCAGCTCGCAGCCGCCGGGCATCGACAGCTCGGCCACGCCCAGCCGGGCCAGGATCGCGCCGAGAAAGATGACGGACGAGCGCATCTCCCGCATGAGCCCGTGCGGTATGTCGCTGCGCACAAGCGTTTTCGTGTCGATACAGACCTTTTCGCCCTCCCGTTTGACGTCGCACCCGAGATAGGCCAGAATACGTATCGCGGCGTCGACATCGCTCAGGTTCGGACAGTTATGTATGACCGTCTCCCCACGGGCCAAAAGCGACGCGGCAAGAATTGGCAGAACGCTGTTTTTTGCCCCGTGCACGGAAACGCTGCCAGTCAGCCGTTTCCCGCCTTCGATTTGTATGATGCTCATAGTCAACCCCCGAAAACAGCATAAAATATTGGTATGCCGTATACTATGTCCAGAGGCTGTCTAACGTTAATGCAGACATGGAACGCGTGTAAAAATACCCGCGCATTATATTCATACAGGTTCCCGCGCTTTGTTATCCGGTCGGAAAACGGCGGAAACAAACACGCTTTTTCGCACTGTGTCACTCGCGGAGCTTGCAGGCGCTCATCAGTATATTGACGATTTTGTCGGCGGCGTCGCGCACGCCGGTGTTTTTCATGGCATCGGCCATCCGGGCCAGCCGCGCTTTGTTCCGCAGCAGCTCCTCGACCGTTTTATAAAGCGTTTCACCCGTGCATTCCTGCTCGCGCAGAACGACCGCGCCGCCGGCTTTTTTGAGCTGGAGCGCGTTTTTTTCCTGATGGTTGTTCGTGACGAAGGGCGACGGCACGAAGACGGCCGGCCGGCCCGTAAACGTCAGCTCCGCGACCGTCGAGGCGCCGGCCCGGCAGAGCACGAGGTCGGCGGCCGCCATCACCGCCGGCATGTCGTCGATGTAGGTGCGGATATCGACCCAGCGCGGCAGCGCGTAGCCCGACGCGTGCCCGGTGAGCTTTTTTTTCATCGCCGCCGTCACGTCCGGGCCGCCCCCCGTGGCGTGTATATGGTTGAACAGCCTGCTGTCGAGGTTATACCGTATGAAATCCCCGGCGATCTCGTTCATGTGCTCGGCCCCGAGCGACCCCCAGAACGACACGACGAGCGGACGCCCGTCGACGCCGAGCCTTAAGCGCGCGGCGTCCTTGTCCCACCGCAGGAAATCGCCGCGTACCGGCGTCCCCGTAAACAGCACCTTGCCGCTTTTGTTGTTGTATTGATCCACCGCTTCCGGAAACGCCACGAACACCTTGTCCGCGATCCCCGACAGCAGCTTCGTCGTGAGGCCGGGGACGGCGTTCGATTCGTGGATGGCCGTCGTCACGCCCATGCGGGCGGCCGTGCGGAGCACGGGGTAACACACGTAGCCTCCCGTGCCGACCGCGATGTCCGGCAAAAAGCGGCGGAGTATCCCGGCCGCCTGCGACCGGGCCGCCGCGAGGCCCCCGACCGTTTTCAGGTTCCGCAGGATGCTGCCGGGCTTCAGGCTCCGTTCGAGCCCGCTGACCCGTATGTTTTTAAGCTCGTAGCCGGCCTCGGGGATGAGCTTGTTCTCCATGCGCCTGCCCGAGCCGACAAAGAGGATCTCCGCGTCCGGTATGTACCGCCGGAACGCGTCCGCCAGGGCCAGCGCCGGATTGATGTGCCCGGCCGTTCCGCCGCAGGTAAACAATATCTTTATGGCCATATGAACCTCTCATGCGCCGTGGTCATGCGCACAGAACAAAGCAAATCTCTCCTCCGTCCGGAGGATGCTTGTCCAACAATTTCCTTTGTTGTTTTATCGCTGTGAAAACGTAATTTTTATCTGTTCCCGCCCGCCGCCCAATAAAGGAATGGGGGGTTCCCCCCATACCCCATTTTGAGGACCGGGTTTTTTGGTTTCTACCCCGTTTTTGTAGGGGCGATTATCAATCGTCCGCCGTCATTCGCGTCTTCGTCCACGAACGCCTAACAGCTATTATAGCAGATTGGACGGGCAAAGGAAAGCTGCCCTCGTCAGACGCGCCGGGCTCTACCCGGCCCGGACAATCGGTATGTCCCGCGAGACGGACAGGATAATGCCCATCTCCACGAGCTGGATCCACAGCGCCGTCCCGCCGGCGCTGAAAAACGGCAGCGAGATGCCGGTGGCGGGCAGGAGATTCGTCACGACGGCCACGTTTAAAAACACCTGAAGCGCCAGCAGGCTCGTCAGCCCCGTCACGACGAGCGACGAGTACCGGTCCCGCGCGTGCAGCGCCAGCCAGAACCCGCGCACGATGAGCAGCGCGAACAGCAGCAGGATGAGGATGGCGCCGATATACCCGAGCTCCTCGCAGACGATGGAAAAGATATAGTCGTTGTGCTCCTCCGGGAGATACAGGTATTTCTGCCGCCCCTGCCCGATCCCCAGGCCCAGCAGCCCGCCGGAGCCGATCGCGTACAGCGACTGCAGGGTCTGATAGCCCTTGCCGGCCGGGTCGTCCTCCGGATGCAGCCAGGCCGCCACGCGGTCTGCCGCATAGTCCATCTGCGTGAGCGTCACGTAGGCCACGGCCGCCACGACGACGAGCGCCAGGAGGAACCAGCGCATGCGCGTCCCGCCGGCAAACATCATGATGCCGGCGATCAAAACGACGATCACGGAGGCCGACAGGTGCGGCTCCAGATACAAAAGTCCGACGAGCAGGACGACGACCAGCAAAAACGGCGCCACCCCGTACCGGAACCTTTTCATTTTATCCTTGTAGGCGCAGATCATGTTCGCAAACAGCAGCACCTCCGCGAGCTTGGCGATCTCCGACGGCTGAAAGCGGGTGAAGCCGAGGTCGAGCCAGCGGCGCGAGCCGTTGACCTCCACGCCGACAAACGGCACGGCGGCCAGAAGCACGAGCGCCACGATAAACAGCGGCAGCGCGAAGCGCATGTAGACGGCCAGCCGGATCCGCGAGACGATCAGCATCAGCACGACGCCCGTGACGGCAAAAATCGTCTGGGACGAAAAGTACTGCATCGGGTTCCCGGACGTGTAGTACGAGCGCGCGAAGCTGGCCGACAGGACCATGACGACGCCGATGGTCAGAAGCAGAAGCGTCAGAGACAGAAACGGCAGATCGACGCTGGCGCGCCTCGTGAGCTTTTCCGCTTTATAATCGTCGAGCCGCCTCGGAGAGGTGTCGAGCTGCCCTGATCCGCCCGCCGTTTCCAGCAGCCCCGCCTGTGATGTTCTCATGCTGATTCCTTTCCCGCCGGTACGTGATGGCCTATATGTCAAACCTGGAGCCGACGGCCAAAAACGAGAGGACCGCAAACGCCGCCGAAATGAACGTAAACACGAAAAACAGCTTATATTCGCTCCAGCCGCTCATTTCGAGGTGGTGGTGCAGCGGCGCCATCTTGAAGACCCTCTTTTTGCCCTTCGTCAGCTTGAAGCAGGCGATCTGTATGATGTCCGAAAGCGTCTCCGCGATATATATGATCCCCAGCGGAATCAAAATGAGCGGCATATCCAGGGCAAACGCCATCGCGCACACGGCGCCGCCGAGAAACAGCGAGCCCGTGTCCCCCATGAAGATGCGCGCCGGATGAAAGTTGAACAGCAGAAAGCCGATGAGCCCGCCAGCGAGCGCCGCGGCAAAGATGTTCAGGCTGACAAATCCCCAGATAAAGGCCACGGCCATATAGAATGCCGCGACGGGGACCGTGACGCCCGTCACGAGCCCGTCGACCCCGTCGGTGATATTCACGGCGTTGACGGTTCCGACGATGATGACGGACGCGATGATGAAATAAACCGGTTCGGACAGCGGGACGGTTATGCCCCAAAACGGGATATAGAGGTTCGGCGTCACATAGCCGGTCAGGCGCATGAGGAGCACGAAAACGATGGCCGCGGCCGTCTGCAGGAGGAACTTCTGCAGGGCGGTGAGGCCGAGGTTTCTTTTTTTGACGAGCTTCTGATAGTCGTCCAGAAAACCGATCACGGCAAAAACGAGCGCGAACGCCAGGACGTAGATGTGTCCGAAGTCGCCCCCGCGCAGCTCGTTCCACCCGATGACAAGGCATGCGGCCGCTATGCCGGCTATAAACATCAGCCCGCCCATCGTGGGCGTGCCCTGCTTGCTCCGGTGCCAGATCGGCCCGTCCTCGCGGATGGACTGCCCGGCCTTTTTCCGCCTGAGAAACGGCACCAGAATGAGACCGGCGACGGCCGTGACTCCCAGCGAAAGCAGAAAAGCCGACAGAAGCCTCAAAAACATACGTTTTCCTCTCTAATCCACGGACACGCGGCGCGTCCCGTTTTTTACTCGGCGGCTAAAAACGCCCGTACGAGCTCCCTCTCGTCAAAGGGATATTTCTGCTTTCCGATGATCTGGTAGGTCTCGTGCCCTTTTCCCGCCAGAAGGAGGATGTCGTTCGGCTGCGCGTTTTCGAGGGCCCAGCCGATGGCGTCTTTTCTGTTTTCAATGACAATATATGGCGTCTTTGTGCCCTTCATGCCCGTTAATATGTCTTCTATGATCGCGCCCGGCGCCTCCGTCCTGGGATTGTCGCTCGTCACGATCACGAAGTCGGACAGCCGGGCCGCGATCTCTCCCATGAGCGGGCGTTTCGTCTTGTCGCGGTCGCCGCCGCAGCCGAAGAGCGTCACGACGCGCCCGGACTCCAGCGCCTTGAATGTGCGGATGATGTTCTCGAGCGCGTAGGGCTTGTGGGCGTAATCGATGATCACGGTGAAATCGCGCCCCGTCGGCACGACCTCGATGCGTCCCTTGATCCCCTTGCAGCTGGCGAGCGCCGAGGCGATAGCCTCGATCTCAAAGCCGAGCACCAGGCCCGTCGCCGCCGCGGCCAGCGCGTTGTACACGGTGAACATGGCCGGGATGCCCAGCGTGATTTTCTGAAGCTTCTCCATCGTCAGCGCACAGAATTCCACCCGGTCCGCCGAGACGCGGATGCGCTTGGCCACGAGTCCGGCCTCGTCGTTTTCCGTCGAAAACGTCGTCACCGGACAGCCGGCCGCCTCGGCCGCCGCCGTCATGACCGGCGCGTACGCGTCGTCGAGATTGATAACGGCGTTATCGGACTGCTGAAACAGCCGCGCCTTCGCGGCGGCATACTCGTCCATCGTCTTGTGAAAGTCAAGGTGCTCGTGCGTCAGGTTTGTAAAAACGCCGGCCCTGAAGCGCAGCCCGTGCACGCGCTCCAGGAGAAGCGCATGGGAGCTGACCTCCATAACGGCCCACCTGCAGCCGTCGTCGGCCATCTCCCGCAGCAGCTTTTGCAGGTCGTACGACTCCGGCGTCGTGTGGCTGGCCTCGAGGACGGTGCCGCCGAATTCGATGCTGTTTGTGCCGATGAGCCCGACCTTTTCGCCCGAGCATTTTTCAAGGACCGTCTTTATGAGCGACGTCGTCGTCGTTTTGCCGTTTGTCCCGGTCACGCCGACAAGGCTCAGCTCCGACGCGGGGTGATGAAACCAGTTGGCCGCGGCGACGGACAGCGCGCGCCGGGTATCGCCCGTTATGACGTACGGCACGTCCGCGTCCGGTTTCTCCTCGCACAGGACGCAGGCAGCGCCCTGCTGTACGGCCGCGCCGATGTACTTATGGCCGTCCGTCTCGAAGCCCCGGACCGCCACGAAGAGATTTCCCCCGGCCGTCGTCCGCGAGTCATAGCTGACGCCCGTAATCTCGAGCGACAGGTCGGCGTTTTGAGACGTCGCCGCTATTCCTTTGAGCACATCCGCAAGCTTCATGCGTTTCCTCCCGCCATTGATCGATATCTTTCAGAGCCTGTTCACGCCGCCGGAATGTCCTTATCAATACGTCCCGACGATGCTTTTGTCAACAAGCGTTACGTCTATGATCGTCCCCATCGGAACCTCCGTGCTCGCGGCGACCGACTGCGTCGTGACGGAGGCGTTCGGGGAGGTCGACAGCGTCCCGCCGGAGCGTATGAGCAGTCCCAGATCCTCCAGCGCCTTTTTCGCGTCCAGATAGCTCTTCCCGTACAGCTGGGGAACGGTCACCATATCGGTCGATTTCGTGCCGCCGGCGTACAGCAGGATCTGGCTGTTCGGCGCGACGGCCGCGTTGAAGGACGGCAGCTGGTCGGTGATCCGCTCGCCGTCGCCGATGACCCGGACCGTGAGGCCCAGCTTCTCGAGCGCCTGCGTGGCCTCCTCCACCGTCATGCCCGCGAACTTCGGCACCGTGACGTCGAGCGTCTTGAGCTCCTCCTCCGTATATTTCGGCTGAATGCCGAGATACGGCAGCACCTCGGACAGGATGTGGCCGACGACGGGCGCGGCCATGTTGCCGCCGCTGATGTATACGCCGTTTCTCTCGTTGTTCGGCGTGTCCAGCAGCAGCAGGACGACGACCTGCGGGTCGTCCGTCGGGGCCACGCCGCAGAACGAGACGATATATTCCTTCGGCGCGCTTTCGTTGGCGGCCTCCTGCGCCGTCTTTTCCGACGTGCCCGTCTTTCCGCCGATATCGTAGCCGGCGACGTAGGCGTTTTTGCCGGTGCCGCCCGGCTCGCAGACAATCGCCCGGAGGATCTCGCACATCGTTTCGGACGTTTCGCCGCTGATGACCTGCCGGACCGTCGCGGGCTCGTTTGTGAGCACGGCGTTCCCGTCCGGGTCCGTGATCTGTTTGACAACGTACGGCTGCATGAGGTTCCCGCCGTTGACGACGGCCGACACCGCCGTGACCAGCTGTATCGGCGTTATGTTGAACGTCTGGCCGAAGGATGCCGCGGCCAGGGACGAGAGGTTATTCGTGTCTTTGAAGACATTGTCGGGCCACCAGAGCGGACTGCCTTCGCCGGGCAGGTCGATGCCCGTCTTGTCGCGGAAGCCGAACGCGTCGATATAGTCGTAAAACGTCTCCGCGCCGACCCGCAGGCCGATGGTGACGAGCGCCACGTTGCACGAGTGCTGCATCGCCTCCGTGAGCGTCTGTGAGCCGTGCCCGGCAGACCTCCAGCAGTTGAGGGGTTTGCGCCCGAGGACCTCCATGGACCCGCCGCAGTAAAACGTGGAATCAAGGTTCACGACGTCCTCGTCGAGCGCCATCGCGCAGGTTATTATTTTAAACACGGAGCCGGGTTCGTATGTGTCGGAAATGGCCTTATTGCGCTGCTGCTCCCAGAGCGCCTTGTTGTATTCCGCCTCGTACTCCTCCGCGTCCGTGATCCCGTCGAGCCGCGCCCGCGCCTCGTCGCTCAGGTCCAGGTAATTGTTCAGGTCGTAGTCGCCGAGGCTCGCCATGGCGAGGATCTCGCCCGTTTTCGGCCGCATGACGATGCACGCGCCGCCGTGCTGGACGTCGTAGTCCTCGATGGCCTGTGCCAGATATTTCTCGACGTAACACTGGATGGACGAATCGATCGTCAGCGTGATGTCGTCCCCGTCCTGCGCGTCGTAGAAATCCTCGAAATCCGAAAACAGCATATCCGTGCCCCTGGCGTTCTTGAGCCGGACGATCCGGCCGTCCGTGCCCTCCAGGTAGCTATTATACCACAGCTCAAGCCCGTTGAGCCCGTAATTGTCGGTTCCGACAAATCCGATCACGTGGCAGGCCAGGCTGCTGTAGGGGTAATACCGTTTCGTGTCCGGCTCCAGATGGATGCTTTTTAAGCTGTTCTCCTTGATGAACAGCCGGACCTGCTCGGCCTGGTCGCCCTCGATCTTCGTCTTGACCGTCTCGTACCAGGACGCGGTGTTCTCCAGTTTTTTCATTATTTTATCCCGGTCGACGCCCAGCAGGGACGACAGGCCGTCGGCGATGAGGTTTTCGTCCTCGCCGTATTCGTCGGTCTCATGGGGGGCCACAAACACCGTCTCGACGGAGGCGCTCATGGCGAGCACCTTCCCGTTGGCGTCGTAGATCGTGCCGCGCGACGCGCTGACGACCGTCTCGCGCGTCTGGTTTTTCAGCGCCTTCTCGGCGTAGAGGTCGTGCTTTTTAATCTGGATGTCGTAGAGCTTGACGGCCAGCACCACAAACGCGACGATACCGCACACGGCCATTAAAACGAGTGTGCGGCGCAGTATCGTCTTGTTCGGTCTCTGGGCCGACCTTTTATCTCTCGATTTCCCGACATCCCTCGTAGAAGCCATGTCAATCCCCTTAATACGCTTGTTTCGCCGTTTTGCCGGCAGGCCGCCCGCCCAGGGAAAAGCTTAACAGGCGATATTGTCACTAGCGGCTGTCAGCGCTTTTGTCTGATGCGCGGCCTTCCGTCCGAGCCCGGCTGTCCGGCTCTCATAAAGCATTATATTAAGGCGTTTGCTTGAAATATGCCACCAGCGAGGCAAGAAACGACGCCATGTTTTCCTTGCCGGACACATTGTCCCCTGAGCCGTCGACGATGACGGCCTTGTCCTGGTTGCCGGCCGAAACCGTCGCGATCTGATCCTGGCTGGGCTTCGTCATCCCCAGCACGTTCGTGGCGTACGCCTCGACCTCGTTGATGTCGAAGATGTCCTCGTACTGGATCTTGAGCTTGCGCTCCTCCTCGGTCAGCTCGGCAAGCCGCGCCTGCAGCTCGACGGTCTCCGCCGATATCTCCGTGCACCTGACGTTCGCGAGCACGACGAACACCATCAGCGCCGCCACGACGACAAAGCCGGCCACGGCGAACAGCGAGATCCCGTAGCACCTCTGCGTTTTCCGGACCTGCCTCGGCGCCGGCCTGGCCTCGGGGCTGCGCTCGGGCTTCGGGGACGGTCTTTCCTCCGGGGCGGGCGCTCTTAAAGGAAGATCCCCGACCCTCGCGAGATCGTAGGCGTTGCTGCCGTAAACGGCGGCGCGCGAAGCGTATTTGATTCTCTCGGTTTTTGCTGCCACTTCGATCCTTCCTTTCTACAAGCGTTCCGCGATCCGGAGCTTGGCGCTTCTGGCTCTCGGATTGGCGGCGATTTCCTCTTCCCCGGGCGTGACCGGTTTTTTCGTGAGCGTCCTGAGCGTCGGCACGAAGCCGCAGACGCAGACCGGGAAATCCGGCGGGCACGTGCAGCCCTTCTCGCGCCGGGCGATCGCGCTTTTGACGAGCCGGTCCTCGAGCGAGTGAAAGCTGATGACGGCCAGCCGCCCTTTGGGCGCCAGGCGGTCCGGCGCCGCGTCGAGCATCTCCCCGATCGCTCCCAGCTCGTCGTTGACGGCAATCCGGATGGCCTGAAAGCTTCTTTTGGCCGGGTGCTGCTTTTCCCGCAGCGCCTTGGCCGGCATGGCTCCCCGGATGATGTCGACGAGCTCCAGGGTCGTGGCTATCCTTTTGGTTTCCCGCCGCCGGGCGATCCGGGCGGCAATCCTCGAGGCGTACCGCTCCTCGCCCCAGTCGCGCAGGATGCGCGCGAGCTCCTCCTCCGGCCAGCCGTTGACGATGTCGTCAGCGCTGAGTGCCGCGCGCTCGTCCATCCGCATGTCGAGCGGCGCGTCCGTTCTATATGAAAATCCCCTGGCCGCGTTGTCCAGCTGAGGGGATGAAACCCCGAGGTCGAACAGCATGCCGTCGGCCGTGCCAACCCCGAGCCTGTCGAGTATATCTCCAATATCCCTGAAATTCCCGCGCACGAGCGTGACCTTGTCATGCCAGCTTCGGAGCGCCCGTCCGGCTTCGTCGATCGCGGCCGCGTCCGCGTCGATGCCGATGAGCCGCCCGCCCTCAAGCCTTTTGGCGATCTCCCGCGCGTGGCTGCCGCGCCCGAGCGTGCCGTCGACGTAGACGCCGTCCGGCTTTATGTTGAGCCCCTCGATGCATGCCTCGAGCAGGACAGGGATATGTTCCATCAGAAATCAAGCTCCGTAAAGACGTCCGCGATGTTCTCCGGCGTCGTCTCGTCCGCGTCGACCCCGGCCCAGGTCTGGCTGTCCCAGAACTCCGCCGTCTCGCCGGCGCCGACGACGGTGACGTCCCGCGTCAGGCCCGCGAAGTCCCTGAGGTTCTGCGGCAGGAGGATGCGCCCCTGCCCGTCGACGTCGCACTTGGCCGCGTGCGAAAAGAGCGGCCGCATCTTGTTCTGCTTGACCTTCGGCATGGCCTTAGATCGGAAGAGCGTCGTGTAGGGAAAGAGTGTAGGATAGG
>CAYMLM010000038.1:0-16665 GCA_964391385.1 uncultured Papillibacter sp. | reverse complement strand
TATATTTGTGCAAAAAAGCTAATCATGAAAAGGCCGTTCCTTCCCGCCGGGAAGTGTGTCCGGCTGTATCGCGGAAAACGGCGCCGGGATTTTTCATCCCGGCGCCGCCATATACGGTTCGTGCTGTATCCTCTTGCCTACGCCTTGAGCTTCTTGACGGCGGCGGTCAGGGCGGGGACGATGTCCTTGATGTTGCCCACGATGCCGTAGTCGGCCACCTCGAAGATCGGCGCGTCGGCGTCGCGGTTGATCGCGATGACGACGTCCGAACCGGACATGCCAGCCAGGTGCTGGATCGCGCCGGATATGCCGCAGGCAAAATACAGCTTCGGGCTGACGGTCTTGCCCGTCTGTCCGACCTGCGTCACCTGGGGAATCCAGCCCGCGTCCACAGCCGCGCGGGAAGCGCCGACGGCGCCGCCCATGAGATCGGCCAGCTCCTTGAGCATTTCGAAGTTTTCGGCGCTGCCCACGCCGCGGCCGCCTGAAACGACGACCTCGGCGTCTTCCAGCTTGACGCCTTCTCCGACCTCTGTGATCTTCTCAACGATCGAGGTGCGGATTGTCCCTGCGGGGACGGCGATATCTTCCTTTATGATCTCGGCGGTCCGCGCCGTGTCGGGCTCGCCGCATTTGAACACGCTGGCCCGCACCGTGCCCATCTGCGGACGGGCCGTCGGGCACTCGATGACGGCCAGCTCGTTGCCGCCGTATACGGGACGCGTCCACTGGATAACGCCTGTCGAGGCGTCGATCGCAATGGCGGTGCAGTCGGCCATGAGGCCGGTCTTCAGTCGGGCGGCCACACGCGGCGCCAAGGCGCGGCCGTTGATCGTCGAGCCCATGAGGATCGCCGCGGGCTTATACTTGTTCACAAGCTGCTCGAGCGCGTAGGTGTAGCCTTCCGCGTTGTATTCCGCATAATCGGCCCCGTCGACGACGAGCACCTGATCCGCCCCATAGGAGACGGCGGACTTGACGGCCGCGTCCGTGCCGCTGCCGATGACAACTGCAACAAGCTTCTCGCCCACGGCGTCCGCCATCTGACGGCCGCCGACCAGAAGCTCCAGGCCGACCTTCTTGGCCTGTCCGTTCTCCAGCTCGATCAATGACCAAATGTTCTTGTATTCGCTCATGTTCGCTCCCCCTTATAAAACGCCGGCGTCACTGAGGAGCGCCATCAGCTTCTCGACGGATTCCTCGCCGGTCTCTTCCTGGATCTTCACGCCGCCTTTTTTCCGTTCCGGCACAAATGTCTTGACAATTCTCGTCGGCGAGCCGCTCGCTCCGACAGCGGCGGCGTCGAGGCCCAGATCGGCCGCCGTCAGGACGGGAATTTCCGCGCGGTTGGCGGCCATCTTCGTCTTGACCGACGCGTAGCGCGGCTCGTACGGCGTCTGGGACATCGTCACGACGGCCGGAAGCTCGGCGGCGATCACGTTGACGCCGTCGTCCGACTGGCAGTTGGCCTTTACCTTGGCGCCCTCCACAACGAGCTCGAGCGCGGAGGTCAGCTGAGGATAGTTCAGGGCTTCCGCCAGCTGCGGGCCGACATGGCCGGTGTCGCCGTCGGCGGCCTGCTTGCCGCAGAGGATGAGGTCAAAGCCCGTGCCCTCGCGCGCCTCGATGGCCTTGGCGGCGGCGCACAGCACCGTGCTTGTCGCCAGCGTATCCGAATCGGCCAGGGTGTCGTCGCAGACCATATAGGCCTTGTCGGCGCCGACGCTCAGGCAGCTCTTCAGGGCGCTCTTCGTCTTTTCGGGTCCCATTGTCACGACGACGACCTTCGTCGCGGGGTCGGCGTCCTTGATCCGCACGGCCGTCTCGAGCGCGTACGTGTCGTACTGGTTGACGATGTCAGGCACACCGTCCATAATCATGACGTTTTTGGCCGAATCGATTTTGATGTTTTCGATGTCCGGCACCTGCTTGATGCATACAAGTATGTTCATCCGATCTTCTCCTTTGTTATCTTCCTAATACCTGCTGTGCGATGACCATCTGCTGGACCTGGCTTGTGCCCTCGAAGATGGTCAGAACGCGTGCGTCGCGGTACATCCGCTCGATGGGGTACTCCTTGATATAGCCGTATCCGCCGAACATCTGCAGCGCGTTGCTCACGATCTCCAGGGCCGTTTCCGTGGCGTAGTATTTCGCCATGGAGGCCTCTTTCGTCACGTCCTGCTTCATGTCCATGAGATAGGCCGCGTTGTACACCAGAAGGCGCGCGGCGTTCAGCTTTGCCTCCATGTCGGCAATCATGAACCGCAGTCCCTGGAAGTCCGACAGGTGCTGACCGAACTGCTTGCGTTCCTTCATATACGGGACCGCCTCGTCCATCGCGCCCTGCGCCACGCCGATGCCCTGGCAGGAAACGCCGATGCGCCCCGTGTTCAGCGTCTTCATCGCCGTGATGAAACCCTTGTCGATCTCGCCGAGGATCTCGCTCTTCGGGACGCGGACGTCCTCCAGAACGACGTCGCTCGTGGCTACGCCCCGCAGGCCCATCTTGTCCTCGTGCTTGCCGACGGAGACGCCGGGCAGGCTCATGTCAACGATAAAGCTCGTGATGCCCTTCGCGCCCTTTTCAGGATTCGTCTTGGCAAATACAACCGTGTTCTTGGCAAAGGGCGCGCCCGTGATAAACGTCTTGCGGCCGTTCAAGACATAGCAGTCGCCGTCCTCAACCGCGCGGGTCGTCATGGAGCCCGCGTCGCTGCCCGCGCCCGGCTCGGTCAGTCCGAAGGCCATAAACTCCTCGCCGCTGCAAATTTTCGGAATATACTTCTGCTTTTGCTCCTCTGTGCCGGCCAGCAGCATCGGCGCCGTCGACAGTGAGTTGCAGGAGGACATCACGAGGCTGCACGCGATGCTTTTCTTGCAGATCTCCTCCATGACGCACACGTAGGAGCGCGCGTCAAGACCCAGGCCGCCGTATTCCTCCGGGATCTTCAGCCCGAAAAAGCCCATTTCGGCCATCATGTCATAGATGCGCTGGGGCACTTCGTCGTTCTGGTCGATCTCACCGGCTATAGGGGCCAGTTCCTTTTCGGCGAATTCTCTCGCCAGGTCCCGTATATCGTTATGGTCTTCGTTAAAAAACATATCTTTCCCTCCGATAATTGGATGATTTGGGTTTATCGTATCAGCGCGGCCTGCCGCTTTGATAAACGCGGACACGACATGCCGGTGATGCGGGCGCGCTATTCCTGAAGCCGTTTCTCAAGCGCGGCGAGCTGGGCTTTCATCTCCTCCGGCAGTCTGTCGAGCTCGCCATAATAGGCCCGGATCGATTCGACTTCACGCAGCCACTTCTCCCTGTCGATCTCGAGAAGCCCGCGCATGGCCTCCGGGCTGATGGCCAGGCCGTCGGTATCGATCGCGCCGGGCGCCGGCATATACCCGATGGGCGTCTTTTCGGCTTTGCCGGTTCCCATGACGCGCTCAATGACCCATTTGATGACACGGCTGTTTTCGCCGAAGCCGGGCCAGATGAATTTGCCGTTCTGATCCTTCCTGAACCAGTTGACATAGAATATCTTCGGCAGTTTGCCCGCCTGGGCGCTCCGGCCGAGCTTCAGCCAATGCCTGAGGTAATCGCAGACATGATACCCGATAAACGGGCGCATTGCGAACGGATCGCGGCGGACCTGCCCGATCTTGTCGGAGATGACGGCCGCCGTGATCTCCGAGCCCAGTATGGAGCCCATAAAAACGCCGTGCTCCCAGTCGAAGCTCTCATGGACCAGCGGGATCGTCGACGGGCGGCGCCCGCCGAACAGCATAGCCGAAACCGGCACGCCGTTGGGATCTTCCCATTCGGGGGCGATAGAGGGGCACTGATGGGCCGGCGCCGTGAAGCGGGCATTTGGATGCGCGGCCGGCGTTTCGGTCCCCGGGGTCCAGTCGTTTCCCTTCCAGTCGATCAGGTGAGCCGGCGCGTCGTATCCGATGCCCTCCCACCACACGTCTCCGTCGTCTGTGAGCGCCACATTCGTAAAGATGGTGTTTCTTTCGATGCTCTTCATGGCGTTCGGATTCGATTGGGCGGACGTTCCCGGCACGACGCCGAAGAAACCGGCCTCCGGGTTGATGGCGTAAAGCCGCCCGTCCTCCCCGAATTTCATCCACGCGATGTCGTCGCCGATGGTCTCCACCTTCCAGTCGGGAAGCGTCGGGATGAGCATCGCCAGGTTCGTTTTGCCGGTTGCGCTCGGGAAAGCGCCCGTCACGTATTTTTTGTTCCCCTTGGGGTCCGTTATTCCCAGGATCAGCATATGCTCGGCCAGCCAGCCCTCGTCCCGCGCCTGAACGGTCGCGATGCGCAGGGCGAAGCATTTTTTACCCAAAAGCGCGTTGCCGCCGTAACCCGAACCGTAAGACCAGATCATCCTGTCCTCAGGGAACTGGCTGATATATTTTTCCTCCATCGGCGCGCAGGGCCACGACGGGTCCTCCTGTCCCTTCTCCAAAGGGTAGCCCACGGAATGCAGGCATTGGACGAAATCGCCGTCTCCCAGGGCCTCCAGGACTTTTGTGCCCGTGCGCGTCATGATTTGCATGTTGACGACGACGTAGATGCTGTCGGTGATCTCCACGCCGATCTTCGAGATCGGCGAGCCGAGCGGCCCCATGCAGAAGGGAATGACATACATAGTTCTTCCCTTCATACAGCCCGAGTATAGCTTGAGCATCCTCTCCTTGAGTTCGTCGGGATCAATCCAGTTGTTTGTCGGGCCGGCGTCCTCCTTTTTTCTGGACGCGATAAAGGTCCTGTCTTCCACGCGCGCGACATCCGACGGATGGCTGCGGAACAGATAGCATCCCGGTCGCTTTTCGGGATTGAGCGCGATCGCCTTCCCGGTTGCCACCGCTTCCCGCAGCAGCCGGTCATGCTCTTCCTGCGATCCGTCGCACCAGTGCACCTGATCCGGTTTACACACCTTTTCAGCCCAGTCAACCCATTCTTGCAATTTTCTGTTCGTCATAGCTTAACCTTCTATCCAATAGCTTTTCGGGCCGTCATGCCCTTTATGTTTTCAGTCGGTCTTATGTGAACCGTGAGTGCTTACGCATCCATCACGCGAAGCCGGTCGGAGACAATCAGCCTGGCTTCCGTCGCGGCCTGGACGTCCTCAGCGGTCAAACCGGGAGCGATTTCTGTGAGCACGATGCCGTCTTTGGTGATCTCCATCACGCCCATCTCCGTGACGATCTGCTTCACCACTCCCACCGCCGTCAGCGGGTACGTGCATTCCTTCAGGATCTTCGGCGCTCCTTTGATGGAATGCTCCATCGCGACGATGACCTTCCGGGCGCCCACGACCAGATCCATCGCGCCGCCCATGCCCGGCACGCGTTTGCCGGGGACCATCCAGCTGGCGAGATTTCCCTTCTCGTCCACCTGCAGCGCGCCGAGAACCGTCACGTCGACATGACCGCCCCGGATGATCGCGAACGAGGCCGCGCTGTCGAAATAAGAGGCTCCGGGCAGCACCGTGATGATAAATCCGCCCGCGTTGATGATATCCGGGTCCTCGCTGCCGGGTTCCGGCATGGGTCCCGCTCCGAGAATGCCGTTTTCGGACTGCAGCGTAATATGCACGTTTTCGGGCACGAAATTCGCCACAAGCGTCGGCAGTCCGATGCCGAGGTTGACGACATCGCCGTCTTTGAGTTCCATAGCCACGCGTTTGGCGATAAAATTCTTTGCGTCCATATTATACGTCCTCCGATTGCACGAGTGCGTCGACAAAGATCCCGGGAACCGTGACAAGCTCGGGGTCGAGTTCGCCGACTTCAACGATTTTCTGAGCTTCGGCTATGACGTAATCCGCCGCCCGCGGCATGAGCGCCCCGAAGTTCTTCGTTGAGGCCCGCATGTAGCAGTTGCCGAATTTGTCGGCCACCGTGGCTTTCACGATGGCGACGTCGCCGCGCAGGGCCGTTTCCAGAAGATACTCGCGTCCGTCGAAAACGCGTTTTTCCTTGCCTTCCTCCACGATCGTCCCAACGCCCACCGGCGTGTAAAAACCCGCGATGCCCGCGCCGGCGCAGCGGACCTTTTCCGCCAGCGTCCCCTGCGGGTAGAGCACAACGCTTTGGGGGTCGTCGATATACATCTGGCCCGTTACCGCGTTGGCGCCGATGTATGACGCGTGAACCTTTGTCACGCGCCCCTGCTGCATGACTTTGATCATATAGGTGTCGGCCGTTCCCGTGTCGTTGGACACGATCGTCAGGTCCTTTGCCGCGCTTTTTTCCAGAAGAGCTTTGATCAGCGTTTCAGGGCTTCCGGACTGTAAGAAACCGCCCACAAGGATGACATCACCGTCCTTGACCTTGCCTATGGCCTGCTCGACGGTCGTCAATTTGTTCACATGTATTCTCTCCTTGCCTTATAATTTCCGCTTTCAGTGGTTGCATGACCCAACTCGCGGCCCGAGGCTTCGATGCGCGCGGACGCCCGGTCGGTTATTGGTAAACGAAGAATCCTTTTCCCGTTTTTCTGCCGAGCAGTCCGCCCCTGACCATGTTCTTCAGGAGAAGGCACGGGCGGTATTTGGGATCGCCCGTCTCTTCATGGAGTCTGTTCATGATGTGTAAAACGACATCGTTTCCAACGAGGTCGGAGAGCGCCAGCGGGCCCATCGGGTGGTTCGCGCCCATCTGCATGGCCTTGTCGATGTCTTCGGCGGAGGCAATGCCGTCATGCAAAACGCAGATGGCCTCGTTGATCATGGGGATCAGGATTTTATTGACGATAAAGCCGGGGCCGTCCTTGACCTCGACCGGCTCTTTGCCGATGGAAACGGCGAGCTCGTGAATCGTATTGAATGTCTCGTCTGAGGTGAACAGGCTCCGAATCAGCTCGATCAGCTTCATCACCGGCACCGGATTGAAAAAGTGCATGCCGATAAACTTGTCTTTTCTGCCGACGGAGCCGGACAGTTCGGCAATCGACAAGGAGGAGGTGTTGGTCGCGAAGATCGTCTCCGGCTTGCACATCTCGTCAAGCTTTTTATACAGCTCCTTCTTGATCTTGACATCCTCGATGATCGCCTCAATGATCAGGTCGGCATCCGCCGATTTTGACAGATCCGTCGTGAACGTGATGTGCCCCATCAAATTTTGCTTGTCTTCCGGAGACAGCTTGCCTTTTTCCACAAGGCGGGAGACGGTTTTTTCAAGCTTGGCGCCGGATTTCGCGATGATCTCATCCGTGATATCCCGGACAACGACGTCATACCCCTTGACCGCGAACACCTGGGCGATATCGGTCCCCATGGTCCCGGCACCGATAATGCTGATTTTTTTCATAGTAACCCCCCCAAACGCAATAATCGTAAAATTGTTATGAAATCCTCCCGCGCGGGAGGTTTCTTCCGTCAATTTCGGTTACTTCTTATGCCGATGAAAAAGCGGAGCAGTCTGGTCGTGCGGAGAAAGACGCACGACCAGTCCTGTTCGCGTGCCGTTATTTGTTTTTAAACTCCGTGACCTTGCTCTTGCTTAAAAACGCGGTCATCGCGTCTTTCTGATCCTCTGTCGAAAAGCAGACGGCAAAGGCCTGCGCTTCGTAACTGAGGCCTGTCAATATGTCGCACTGCATGCCGTTGTTGATCGCGGCCTTGCTCTGCCGGACGGCGATCTGCGCGTTGGACGCAATTTTGTTGGCCATTTCGAGGGCGGCGTTCATCAGCTCCTCCTGCTCGACAACCTTGCTGACGAGTCCGATCCGGAGCGCTTCCGCCGCGTCGATCGTCTCGCCCGTGAGGATCAGTTCCTTGGCCTTGGAGGAACCGACGACCCGAGGCAGCCGCTGCGTCCCGCCGAAGCCCGGCGTGATCCCCAGCCCGACCTCCGGCTGACCGAATTTGGCTTTGACGCCGGCGAGCCGGATATCGCAGGCCAGCGCCAGCTCGCAGCCGCCGCCCAGGGCATAGCCGTTTACGGCGGCTATGCTGGGCTTGGATAATCCTGTGATTTTACTGAACAATGCGTTGGCGTATTCCGCGAAGGCTTTGGCTTCCACAGCGCTGAAATCTTTCATCTGCGAGATGTCCGCGCCGGCGACAAACGCCTTGCCGGCGCCCGTGAGCACCAGGACATAGACGTTTTCATCGGCTTCCGCCTGGTCCACTGCGCGCGCGAGATCCTGCAGAACATTGGTATTGAGCGCGTTGAGCGCTTCGGGCCGGTTGACGGTCAGAACGGCAACATGCCCGTTAACTTCGTAAGAGACGTTCATCGGCCTTCATTCCCTTCGTTTTAGTCTTTGTTATCTGTTCGGCTGATAGCCGAGCTCGATGCCGGCGACAATGCCCATGTGAATGTTCGACGTGCCTTCCAACGTTTCAAACTGCTTGGCGTCCCTGAGCCATCTGCCGCATGGATATTCATCGGAGTATCCGTAGGACCCGTAGATCTTCATGGCGAGATTTGCGCCGTGGACGGCCGCGTTGCAGCCCGCGAGCTTGGCCATCGACGTGGCCTGCTGGCTCGGCAGCTTGTTCTCCTTGAGCCATGCGGCTTTATACAGGAGCCATTTCGCCGCCTCGTCCTCGAGCTTCATCTCCGCGATCTGCGACTGGATCATCTGGAACTTGCCGATCGGCTGGCCGAACTGCGTGCGTTCGTTGGCGTACTGGACGGAGCCCTCCAGAGCCGCCGCCGACAGCGCTGCGGCGCCCGTCGCGCAGCCCATCCGCGTGTTGTTGAGCATCCACATGCACAGCTGGAAGCCCTTGTTTTCGGCGCCCAGAAGGTTTTCCTTCGGGATTTTCGCATTGTCGAAGACAAGCTCGGAGGTCGGCGCGGGCCACATGCCGACCTTCTTGTGGATCGGGATTCTCTCGATGCCTTCGGTGTTGTTGTAGTCGATGATGAAGCAGGAAAGACCCTTCGCGCCCGCGGCGGGGTCGGTCTTGGCAAAAACGAGCCCGACGTCGCAGGTGTGGCCGCCGGAGATCCACATTTTGCTGCCGTTTAGGATCCAGCAGTCGCCCCCGTCCTTGGCCGTCATCTTCATGCTGGCGACATCGGAGCCGGAGTTGGCTTCCGTGATCGCGAAGCTGCCGGCATATTCGCCGCTGCACAGGGGCGGGATATACTTTTGCTTTTGCTCTTCCGTACCGTGCTCCAGAATCGTGAGCGCGGGGCCCCAGATGTTGCCGCTGATGGACAGACGCCAGGACGTGTGGACCTTGGCAATCTCATAGAGCGCGGCGACGGCTTCCATCCAGCCCAGGCCGTTTCCGCCGTATTCCTCGGGGATGTTGAAGCCCAGCAGCCCAAGCTCGCCCATCATCGTCAAAAGCTCCCGGCGATAATAATGGTTCTCCTCGTCCTCTTCGATATGCGGCGCTATTTCTTTCTGTGCGAAGTCCCTTGCCAGGTCGGCAATCATTTCTTGTTCTTCTGAAAATGCGAAATCCATAGTGATGGTCCTGCCTTTCGTTTTAGTTTTCCGGCACAAAGAGAGCAATAACGCGATTCCTTTGTGCATGATCTGCAGTATGGGTGCGGGAGCGCATCCGGGGTATCCGACTGAATGCTTAAAATGCCCGCTCTCGCCTTTAAAGCCGTGAGACTTGGCTTGGCTCACGGCTTTTTCAGGTTTCTATAGTGACGAGCCGTCCCGACAGTTCTCAGCCGAGTGTGATGACGGCCATGCCGGTCTCAAGGGCCGTCCCCTGCGACACATGGACCTTCTTGACGGTGCCCGCCGACGGCGCGACAATCTCGTTTTCCATCTTCATGGCCTCGAAAATGAGAAGAACTTGTCCGGCTTTCACCGAATCGCCCTCTTTGACGGCCACGGAGAGGACCGTCCCGGCCAGCGGGGCCGTCACGTCGCCGGAACCGGCCGGCGCAGGCGCTTCGGCTTTCGGAGCGGCTGCCTTCGGTGCGGCTGCCTTCGGAGCGGGGGCCGGCGCAGGCGCGGCTTTCGGAACCGGAGCAGCTTTCGGCACCTCGGCCTGAACGGTTTTAATCTCGCCGCCAGTATCCTCGACGCCGACATCATAAGTCTTGCCGTTAATCGTGATCTTATAATTTTTCATATTCTTGTCTGTCTCCATTATTTATTAATTTATCTGCTGCGGATCAGTGGATTTACAGCCGGAATATTGGCGGGGATCTGACGAACGGGCCGCACGCTGCGGACGAGCGGGTTGAAGCCCTCTCCTCCGTAGGCCTGGAGCGCGGCCGTGATGACGGCGATGAGCTCCTCGCTCACGCCGGTCTCTTTTTCGATGCGGCGCTCAAAAAAGCCTTTTGCGACCTGCGGGAACAGCGCGTAACTGAGGACATCCTCCTCGGACCGCGCAAGCTCCCCGATCTCTTCCTTGAGCTTGTCGAATTCGGGCTTGAGGAGATCGGCGGGCCGGCACGTGATGACCTCGTCGTTGCCGATGACCTTCTTTTGGACCTTCGGGTCCACGGGGCCGGGCAGCTGCCCGTACTCGCCGCGCAGGAGCGCCTTGGATTCCTTGGTCACCATCTTATACCGCTCTCCGGCCAAAACGTTCATAACGGCCTGCGTCCCGACGATCTGGCTTGTCGGCGTCACGAGCGGGGGGTACCCGAACTCCTTGCGGACCTTGGCGTTCTCCTCCAGGACATCGTAGTACTTGTCTTCCGCTTTGGCTTCCTTCAGTTGGGAGATAAAGTTGGATATCATACCGCCCGGTACCTGATACGTCAGCGTATTTGTGTCGACCTTCAGCACCTTCGGGTTGAGGAATCCCTCATCGGCAAGCTTGTCGGCAACGCCCCTGAAATGTGCCGCGGCCTCGCTGAGCTTACCGAGATCAAGACCCGTGTCCCTCTCATGGCCCTTGAGGGTGGCCACAAGCGGCTCGGTGGCCGGCTGCGCCGTGCCGTTGCCCAGGGGAGACAGCGCGGTGTCCACGATGTCGACGCCCGCCAGCGCGGCCATGAGGTAAACCATGTCGCCGGTGCCGGTCGTGTTATGGGTGTGGAGATGAATGGGCACCTTGACGCGCTTCTTCAGCTTTTCCACAAGACTGTACGCGGCCATCGGCAGAAGGAGGTTTGCCATATCCTTGATGCAGATGACATCCGCGCCCATGTCCTCAAGCTTCAGGGCCAGGTCGATGAAATACTGCTCGCTGTGGACCGGGCTGATCGTATAGCTCATGGCCGGCTCGCACATACCGCCGTATTCCTTGACGCTCTTCATGGCCTGCTGCAGGTTCCGCGTATCGTTGAGGGCGTCGAAAATCCTGACGACGTCGATTCCGTTTTCTATCGACTTCTTGACAAACCGATCCAGGATGTCGTCCGGATAGTTCCGGTAGCCCAGGATGTTCTGTCCGCGCAGCAGCATCTGCAGCTTCGTATTGGGAAGCGCTTTTCTCAGCGCCCGCAGCCGCTCCCACGGGTCCTCGTCGAGAAACCGCATGCAGGAGTCGAACGTCGCGCCGCCCCACATCTCGAGCGACCAGTACCCGATGCTGTCGAGCACGGGACAGGCCGGCAGCATGTCTTCCGTCCGCATACGGGTGGCGGCCTGGGACTGGTGCGCGTCTCTTAAAATCGTATCGGTTATTAAGAGCGGTTTTTTTTCAGTTGCGGTGACCTTCACGTCACTTGACATTTTTTCACCTCACAGTTTCGTTATCTTGCGTTCCAGGTGTCCCAGTCGCGGATCACACGCGGCGTGAGCATCTGATGGAACGCGCACATGCCTTTGGGATTCTGATAGGACGCGCCGACGAAGGCGCAGATATAGTTGCGGAGCGCGTCCATGTTGACGATCTCGTCCACAAAACCGACCTTTGCGCAGTAGCCGGGGCGGGACTTGTCGTAATAGCTCTTGATGACCTCGTTCATCTTGTCGATGGTGGGCTGGATGTCTTTCCCGGCGTCCTGGTCCTTGACGAGCCGGCGGGCACTGAGGGCCGCGGCGGCCGTCTCGCCGTGCATGACGTAAATCTCCGTGGCGGCCGTGCCGAGCGAAAAGACGTTCGTGTCGTTGCCCTGAGGGCCGCCGATGACGTAGTGCGCGGCGGCGGTACCCTTCCTGAGCGTGATCTCCAGCTGCGGGATCTTCGAGTTCTGGATGCTGAAGATGAGCGACTGTCCGAGGCCCAGCAGCTCGGCCTTCTCGGCGGGATCGCCGACGTCGATGCCGGTGGTGTCCTGGATCCAGACAACCGGGATGCGGTCTCTGGCGCACAGCGTGATAAACTCGCTCATCTTGATGAGCCCCTGGCGGTACAGCTTACCGCCGACACCCACGCTGTTTTCGCGGTATTCGGGATAGTTGGGGAACATGCCCTGTGCGTTGGCGATAACGCCGCACAGCAGGCCGTTGGCCTTGGCAAGGCCCGCGATGATCTCGGGTCCGTAGCCCGCCTTGAACTCCATGAACTCACTGCCGTCAAACAGGCAGCCGAGGACCTTGCGGATATCGTAGGCGCGGCGCTGGTTGAAGGGGATGTGGGTGTACAGGTCGGCCGAGGGATACATCGGCTCCTTCGGGTCGTCCACGCGGAAGAAGTTCTCGTTGTAGGCGGGGATGGCGTCCATATATTTCTTGATCGACTCAAGGACGCCTTCCTCCTCGGTATAGACCTCGCGGAAGAAGCCGGTCTCGCCGTAGTGGACCGCAACGGCTCCGGGGGGGTCCTCCTCTTTGGCGTTCTTCGTGGCGTCGATGAGCGACTGGGCAGTCTCCTTGTCGACATAGCCCTTCGGATTCATGCCGCCGACAATGCCGGCGCCGCCGACCGCCATGTTGGCCTTTTCATGGGCCAGCAGGATGGTGGGGCTGATGGCGTGATAGCCGCCGCCGGCGGGGTTCGTGCCGTAAATGCCGACTATGATCGGAATGCCCAGCTGCATCAGGTCGGCGTGGCGGAAGAACGGCGTGCCGCCCGTGACGCGGCCGGCATAGACCTTCTCCTGTTCGTCCAGCTTGACGCCGCTGCAGTTGAGCACATAGACAAGAGGTATATTCAGTTGCTTGGCCATGTCAGTGGCGCGGGTCAGCTTCAGCGCCTGGCCGGCGACCCAGGCTCCGGCAAGCTTTTTGTTGTCGGATGCGATGATCACGGCCCATTTGTCATGAATCTTCCCGAGGCCGGTAAGGACGCCTGTGCTCCCGTCCTCGTTGCCGGCGGGATTATAAAGGCTGTTGAGCGGGAACCATGTTCCCTCGTCCACCAGGATCTTCAGCCTCTGCATTGCGGTCATCTGCCCGGACTTGTTGAGCGATTCGTCGCTGCGGCCCGAAGCGAGTATGTCGGATGCCTCTTTTAGAAGCTCCTCCTCGATCTTTCTCAGCTCCGCCTCATTTTCCTGATTCGGGTCGTCCAGAGGCGCGCCAATGACAGGCATGTTCTGGAAATAGACGGGCATAGAGTAGCCAAACGTACTCAATTGTCTTCCTCCTTCGTTAATATATAAAGATTATTTCTTTCATCCTTATTCTATAATAATATAAAGATGTCGCACGTCAGCCGCGTAAACCATAATTAATAATTATAGCACAATGCCTATACATTACAATAATTATAAATAAGGCATTTCGTTATACACAAAGATAAAAGTATTGGTATTATTAGTATTTTTAAATCCGATTATCAACGGCCGCGGCAACCGTTCGAGTCCGTCCTCATACGCCGGAGAAAAAACGAGTCGGCTTCATACCTTTGTGTGCTTTTCATTATAAACCTTGGGACGATACCAATGTCAAGTATACAGGTCTTTTTTTATTTTCATCACATTTTCAGGCCGTGTAAATCAGACATCTTGTCGGTTTTTCGGGACAATTGCCGCCGCCGATGCCTGTCTTTCGCAGTTACGCTTCAGCCGTTCACTCCAAGAAACATCAAGACAGAGCCGCAGCGCCCGCTTTCGCAGCCGCTGCGGCTCCGTTTTATTTGCGCTGTAAACGCTGCGCACTGAATAATTATGCCGTTTGTCATACGCGTCAAAAGGCCGCCGGACGATACGGTCACTCCTCCAGAAGCGCCCTGAGCCTGTCTTCATCCTTAATTTGAATGCGGTCCCTGTCAAAGTCGAGGATGCCGTTGTCCCGCATCAGGCACAGCTCGCGGGACATGGAGGGCCGCGAGATATTCAGAAAGTCGGCCAGCTTCTCCCGGTTGAGCGGCAGCGTGAAGGTCAGGCTGCCGCTTTGGTCCCTTTGCTCAAGCAGGTATTTGCTGAGCTTTCCGTTGATGCTCCTGAGCGACAGGTAATCAACCTTTCTGTTTAAATCGCAGGCCTTTTTTGCGATCACGCGGATCATATTCGCCAGTATGACCTTGTGGAAGGCACAGGCCCTGTTGCACATGTTCAGGATCTTTTCGGGATGTACAAACATCACGGTGCAGTCGGTCAGTGCCTGAACGGACGCCGGCCAGTTTTCTATATTGCCGAAGGCGACGGCTTCCCCGCATATGTCGCCGACTTTGAAAACGTTGACGATGACGCGGTTCCCGTTATAGCTTTCCTTGACGACGGCCAACTCTCCCTCCAGCGTGATGAACACCCCGTTAAAGGAGCTGTTGACCCTGACGATATAGTCGTTTTTCTGGTATTCTGCAATTTTATAGTCAAGACAGTCAAGCACATGAGGGATGTCCTTGATGTCGATTCCCCTGAAAAGGATTGTTTGAGAGATACTTTCTAAATACTTCTTATCCATACGGCCCCTTTCGTATCCCCGGATACGGGATTTTATTTTTGTTTTGTTTTATAATTTCACATAAAATTAACAATCTTCGCGCGCATCCGAATAAGTTTTTCAAAATGCCGCGCATATTGAGCTGCGGATAAGCGCATACGCACGGCCCTCTTTATTATTGGGCATAACGGCACGGTTGTCAATCTTTCTCGGGTCCGAGCACGTTGAGGGCCTTTCTGCTTAAAGGAGATGTCATATGGAAGCAAAGATCGTTATCGTGGGAGCGGGATACGCCGGCGTCCTGACCGCGAAAAAATTGGCTAAACGTCTGAAAAAAACATCCGGCGTACATATCACGCTCATCGATAAAAACCCGTACCATACGATGCTGACAGAGCTTCACGAGGTCGCGGCCGGCCGCGTCCCCGAGGATCACGTCCGCATCAGTCTCAAAAAAATCTTCTCCGGGCGGAACGTGGATGTGAGGCTCGACACCGTGACCTCCGTCGATTACGACAGCAAAACCGTGATCGGTCAGGCAGCCTCCTACAGCTACGATTACCTTGTCGTGGCCTGCGGTTCCAGGCCGACGTATTTCGGAACGCCCGGCGCCGAGCAATTCAGCTACAAGCTGTGGTCCTTCGACGACGCCGTCCGCCTCAGGCACCACATCGAAGACGTCTTCAGGGCTGCCGCCTCGGAGACCGATCCGGCGGAAAAACGCAGGCTCCTCACCTTCTACGTGGTCGGCGCCGGCTTCACGGGCGTCGAGATGGCCGGCGAGCTGGCCGAATGGGTCCCCATCCTCTGTGAGGAGTATGAGCTCGAGCGCGAGCTCGTCCGGCTCGTCAACGTCGACATGCTCGACCGGGTCGTGCCGACCTTTCCCGAGCACGTCTCCGCCAAGGCGGACAGGCGGCTGCGCAAAATGGGCGTCGAGCTCCTGCTCAAAACGGGCGTCTGCTCCGTCGGCGAAGACTGCATCGAGCTCAAGCGGAACGGCAAGGTCATCCGGGACGCGACGGCGACCGTCATCTGGACGGCCGGCGTCGAGGGCGCGGGCGTCGTGTCCGATACGCAGTGCCTGAGGAAGGCCGGACGCTGCCGCCTGCAGACGGACGAATACCTTCGCGCCGAAGGCCGGTCGGACATCTATGTCGCCGGCGACAACATCTTTTACATCCCCGAAAATCAGGAAACACCCGTCCCCCAGATGGTTGAAAACGCCGAGCAGAGCGCGGACACGGTCGCGCACAATATCGCGGCCGAGATCACGGGCAAAGGCGAAATGGAAAAATACGAGCCGAAATTCCACGGCGCGATGCTCTGCATCGGCGGGCGCTACGGGTCGGCCTATGTCGGCACGGACAAAAACAAGATCTCCCTGGCGTCCTTCTTCGCGATGTTTGCCAAGCACTTCATAAACCTCGTCTATTTTGTTCAGGTGGCCGGGTGGAACAAGATCATTCACTATCTGAAGAACGAATTTTTCACCGTGCGCAACCGCCGGAGCTTTGTCGGCGGGCACTTCTCCAACAGAACGCCGAGCTTCCTGCTCGTGGCCTTCCGGATGTGGCTGGGCGCCGTCTGGGTATTTGAGGGCGTCATGAAGATTGTCGAGGGCTGGATGAGGACGCCGAAGCTGGAGGGCTTCTTCGGCGGCGCGAAAAGCTGGTTCGACGCCATTCTGGGCAGCGCCGGCGAAGGCGCGGCCGACGCCGTTTCAAGCGCGACGGGCAGCGCCGCCGCCGCGGCCGCCGACGCCGTTTCGAGCGCCACGGGCGCCGGCGGCGGGGAGGCCGCGGCCTCCGTCGGCAAGATCCTGTTCAACATCGATTTTCTGGGCCTGTTTAAAGCGATCTTTGTCAGCGGCAAGCCGCTTGCGGAATCGGCTGTCTCCGACTATGCCTTCAAGCTCGATATCCCGCTTATGAACGCGTTTGTGACGAACGTCCTAGATCGGAAGAGCACACGTCTGAACTCCAGTCACCGCTCATTATCGC
>CAYMLM010000037.1:2553-17071 GCA_964391385.1 uncultured Papillibacter sp. | reverse complement strand
TCGTATACGCCTGCGTTTGTTTACTCATCTTGTTTGCCAGCCTCCAAATTGTATTTGTGAAACTGATTTCATGCGCTCTTGAAAAGTCCTTCGACTCTGACGGAATCCGTTAAAAGAGCGTCATGGCAGCAGAAGCCTCGTCGCCTCATCCGGTAGAGCGGTCGTCAGCCTTCTGCGGCGTTCAGTGTCACAGTATGGGATAATGTCATTGAATTGTGATATTTTTATGTAAGCGTTACCTCTCCCGCCGATCATTTTACACGTAATCGAATTATATGTCAATCATATGTTACATTTCTTCATACAATATAGCCCATTGTATTTTATACAAATTGCACCATCTGTCCTTCGCTGCATAAGTTAATACTTGTAATTCTAAATAAACTCATTCGCCCCATTGTAGCCTTTTTCTCAATGTTTGTTTAAGACATATATGTAAGTATTTCTGCAATATTATGTAATTTTTATGGCACGGCGCACATTGAGAACGAGACTGAAACGACAGCGCCCCGAACCTTGGACCGCGTTCCTTTCCGTCGATCTTACGGCTCGCTTCGGCACGGGTTCGCCGGCATTTTAGATAAGTTGCACAAAATTCGGTTTGAGGGAGCCGGCTCATCCGTTACTATTATGAAACCTGATGTAAGATTGTCTCGTCTCACCCGCTGCGCAAGGCGGATCAGCTAAAACATCAACGAGATGTTACATCACTCTCGGCGATGAATCGCCGATCCATCGTTCTATTCGTACAACATGGTGATCCCCCTTTGCAGTATTTTGGAATATCTTGAGATTTTTATGAAGATGCGCTGTTTGGACGGGTGTAATTTTTTTCTGTAATGCAATGTAAAGAAAGGTTGACAAAGAAACCGCCTGATTCTATAATTAAGCAGTATATATGAAAAGACGGCGGCATCCGCGCAGCGCCATAACCAAGTGCAAATAATTCGAATTTGGTGATCAGCATATGAAGATTAATATCTACGATGTGGCGCGCATAGCCAACGTCTCAACAGCCACCGTATCGCGCGTTCTCAACAACAAGACCAGGGTTTCGCCTGAAACGCGCCAGAAGGTGCAGGAAGCAATTGCCCAGCTCAACTACCGTCCCAGCGCCATAGCCAGGGGGCTCGTTTTAAAGCATACGAAGACGGTCGGCATTCTGGCCACCGACATTACGGCGCCGAACTATGCCAAAACCGCCTCGGCCATGGAGCGGGAGCTCTTTCAGATTGGTTACAGCTCCATCCTGTGCAACACCGGCGGCAGCGTTGAAAATAACAATTCCTATCTCCACGTGCTCGTAAACCTCGGCGTCTGCGGCATCATCTGTATCGGTTCGGTTTTTAAGAACACGCTTCAGGAAACGCTGATGCTCTCCGAGTTTTCCCATATCCCGTTCGTGCTCAACCACTGCCAGATCCCGGCGGACAACACGTATTCGGTCGTCATTGACGAGATGCGCGGGATACGGCTTTGCGTGGAGCATCTCAAGGAAAAAGGCCATAAAGACATACTTTACGTCAAGGATGCCGACACATACAGCGGCGAACGGAAAAAGCTGGCCTTTCGGGAAGCCATGTCCCAGCTGGGGATGCCCGTAGACGAGAAAATGATATACAACACCTACCGCAGCTTTGAGGGCGGCTCTGCGGTCGTCAAGGAAATCATCGCCTCCGGCCATCGCTTTTCAGCCATCATATTCGGGGACGACATCACCGCGGCCGGCGGACTGTACGCAATGAAAAAGGCGGGGTATTCCGTCCCGGACGACGTCGCCATCGTCGGCTACAACAACACCTCGTCGTCCGTCTGCTGCGACCCGCAGCTCACCACCGTGGACAACAAGACGGATATCATGGGGAGCCTGTCGGTCAAGCTCCTGCAGACGGTGCTTGAAAAAAAGGAGACCACCCGGCTGCTTTCCGTCACGCCGGAGCTCGTCATCCGCGAGAGCACGTAAGCGCCACTGAAAGTTTAAATGACAGCAAGCCGGCCCAAACGAAACGTTTGGGCCGGCTGTTTGTTATATACGGGTTTTTCGGCGGCTTTATCCCAATGCGTTGCGTCCGCCGTCGGCGGAGATGATCGACCCGTGTATCCATCGCGCCTCGTCGCTGGCGAGAAAAACGGTGAGATAGGCGATGTCCTCCGGTTTTCCGATCGATTTGCAGGGCATCGTTTCAAACATTTTAGTTTTTTCGCTCGGGTCGTCTTCGACGATCTTTTCGATGATGCGCGTGGCCACGACGCCCGCGGCGATCGCGTTGGCGCGTATCCCCTCGGCCGCGTAATCGACGCACAGCTGCTTCGTGTAGCCGACGACGGCGTGCTTGGCCGCCACATAGGCCGCGCCGCCGGGTCCGCCGGTGAGGCCGGCGATCGACGCGACGTTGATGATCGAGCCCCCTCCGTTTTTCAGCATGGAGGGAAGCACGGCATTGCACATGAGAAAAATGCCCTTGACGTCGATGTCGAAGATCTGGTTCCAGCCCGCCTCGGTCTGGTCGAGCGACTTCGTAAAGCCGTCGAAAATCCCGGCCGTATTGACAAGGCAGTCGATCCTGCCGTACGTCTCAATTGCCGTCGCGGCGGCCCTTTGACAGTCGGCGGCAACCTGGACGCTCGTGATGCACGGGGTCGCCTCGTTGCCTTCCGACCGGATCTGGCCGACCACGCGGTCCATATTCTGTTTGTTCTGCCCGACGCAAACCACTTTCGCACCCTCGCGCGCCAATATTACCGCCTGCGACTCGCCGATACCGGACGTGGCTCCGGTGACGATCGCGACCTTGCCGTCCAAACGTCTCATAATAAACCTCCGTAATACCGTCTGCGACGGATCAGTCCCTGCCGCGTGCAACGCTGCGGCCACCGTCGACCAGAAGCGTCTCGCCCGTGATCATCCGCGCCTCGTCGGAGGCGAGGAACACGGCGGCGTCGGCAATGTCCGTCGGCTCGACGCAATGGCCGAAGGGCATCGAGGCGCTGACAACGTTTGCGATCTCCTCGTCCGACATGCTCGCGCGGTCGCCGGCCATAAACTGCTTGAGCATGGGGCTCGCCGTCGGGCCGGGCAGGATCACGTTGGCCCGGATGTTGTCCTTGGCCAGCTCGCTGGCAAGCACCTTGTACATGCAGATGACGGCGGCCTTCGAGGGCGAGTAGGCGATGCTCTTGCCGCGGGGCATGATCGCGCCGAGTGACGCCGTGGCGAGGAAAACGCCGCCCCCTGCCTTCAGGAACTCGGGATACGCCGCCTTGCAGGCCATAAAAGCGCCCTGGAGGTTGACGCGCATGATGCGCTCGAATTCCTCGTCGGAGCAGTTCTGGAACTCGATTTCCTTCTGGGGTAAAGCCGCGTTGTTGTAGAGGACATTCAGTCCGCCGAAGGCGTTGACGGCCGTTTCGACCATCTTCCTGCAGTCCTCGCTTTTGGAAATGTCGGCCTGGCAGGCTGCGGCCTGCCCGCCGGCCGCTTTGATTTCGGCCGCGACGGCCTCGGCCTTGTCGCCGGCTATATCCGCGACGACGACCTTTGCGCCCTCGTTTGCGAATCTGATCGCCGTGGCCTTGCCCATGCCTGAGCCGGCGCCCGTAATGATTGCGATTTTACCCTTGAGTCTGTCCATTTTTTTACCTCCAGTTTAGTAATATGAAGCTTACGCCCCAACTGTATGACAGCTTGTCCCTACAATGGATATTTGAAATAGTCTCCCGGCAGCCGCCGGTGTACACTATTATCCTGCGTTACCGGTCAGGCACGAGCAAATTCATGAGCTCGTCGACCGACTCGAGCGATTCGATGTTCAGCGTTTTATCGACGATCTCCTCCGCCCGGCTGGCTGCCATATAACCCTCGGCATGCGTTTTAAACCGGGCGGCGACCTCGTCCATGCTCAGCGGATCGATCTCCTCCTGATAATCGACGATCGTCCCGCCGCTTTTCAGTCGGACGGTGAGCCGCGCGCCCGTCTTGTGCGCCGCCGCCCTGTCGACCTCCCCGTCCACCTCCACGAAGACCCTCCGCGCCAAGTCGGCCACCTCGGGGTGGTCGAACATTTTGACGGTCCTGACGCTGACCTCGCCGTGGACGAGCGTCGAGGCGACCATGAACTGATGGCTCATCATCGCGGATATCGTGCCCGAATACGGCCCGGCATTGTCGACGCCGGGGAATTGCTTGCCGCCCTTCGATACGCCGACGGTGACCGTCCCGACCTCCCGGGGGGCTATTTTTTGGCGCTTCACGACAGACGCCGCAGCCTGCGCCGTCGCCAGGACATGGCCGCAGCCCGGGAAGCGTTTGATAAACGAGTCGTCGATCATGTAGCCCGGACGCTCCGCGACAGCCGGAGTCCAATCCAGGTCCCGCTGGTTCAACGCCCGGCCCAGACCGAACCGGCCCTCGAGGATCGTCGGCGCGGCCTTGATTCCGCGTCCGGCCAGCATCGCCGCCATCACGGCGTTTTTGGCGGCAAAGCAGTTTTGGATGCAGATATCGGCCGTGCCGGAGTTGACGAATTCCATGACGCCCGACGCCGTATTGCCGACAACCGACAAGGCGTCGCCGATCCCCTCGGCCGTCAGGCCCATCAGCTTCGCCGCCGCCGCCGCGCCGCCGAAAGGCGCCAGCGTGCTGGCCGGGCGCAGTCCGAAGCGCGGGAATTCCGGCGTGATGAGCACGCCGCCGATCCGCCCGATGCTCTCGTAACCGGCGACGACCGCCTCGACGACCGCCCGTCCGCCGGCATTCAGGCTTTGCCCGAGCGCCAGGGCAACCGGGATGGCAACGACGCCGGGGTGGCTGAGCGTGTTTTCATGACAGTCTTCGAGCAGGAATATCTGCCCCATGACCGCGTTGACGGCGGCAGCCGCCAGCGGCGACGTTTTGTCCCGACCGCCCACGATGACGCATTTGCCGCCGCAGCCCTGGCTGTCCCAGACGGCTTTTTCCGCCAGCGTCAAAGGCGCGTCCGCGCCGGCCAGGCAGTCGCCGAAAAAGTTTAAGATCGCGATCTTTGCCTTTTCGGCCGTCTTTTCAGGCAATCGGCCGTATCGTATGGACTCCAGCCGCCTGCCGAGCCCGGTCAACATCATACCGTCGGCGCCGTGCATATCATATCTCCGCCGCCGTATTGAAGCCGCCGTGGACGGCTTCCTTGATTGTCTGCGGCTTCAGGCAGTCCCCAATTACATACACCTGCGTGTCCGGCGATTCCAGCGCTTTAAACGCCTCCGCCGCAGCCGTGCGCGGCACGAAGCCGAAGGAGAGCACGACCGTATCGGCCGCAAGCTCCGTGCGCCGCCATTTTGAATCCAGCACAACGGCGCCCGTTTCGGTGATTTCCTCGAGCTTGACGCCAAACCGCATATCAACCTCATAGTCCTCGAGCAGGAACAGAAGCCCCCTCGGATATTCGGGCGTCAGCGTGCCGAAATCGAGCAGGTCGATCATCGTCACGGCATGGCCGTCCTTTGCCAGCTGGAGGGCCGCCTCCGCGCCGGTGGCCCCGCCGCCGGCGATGACGACGTTCTGTCCGACCCTGGCCCGGCCGGCGTCGACGTCGCCGACCCAGACGACATTTTTCCCGTCGATGCCGGGGATCCTCGGTATCAGCGGCTCGGAACCGGCCGCGACGATGACGGCGTCCGGCTTCTCGGCTTTGACGATTTCAGCCGTGGCTTCCGTGCCGAGCCGGAGCGTGACGCCCTCCGCCTTTTCGGTCTGGCGGATGAGCCAGGCCAGATACTCCCGCATGTCGGCCTTGATTTTAAGCCCCGCGGCCAGCAGCAGATTGCCGCCGAGCCGGTCGTTTTTTTCGAACAGGACGACGTCGTGTCCCCTCTGGGACGCCGTCAGCGCCGCCTGCATGCCGCCCGGGCCGCCGCCGACGACGACGACCTTTTTCTTTGCCTCGGCCTTGGGCAGCGGGACATACGTCAGCTCCCTGCCCAAAACCGGATTGACCGCGCAGCGGATCGGGTAAAACGCGGCGGTCAGCTTGTTGCAGGTGTGGCAGCGCAGGCACGGCCGGATATCGTCCTCCTGCCCGCGCGCGGCCTTGTTCACGATCTCCGGATCGACCAGGATGGCTCTGGCCATCGCGACGATGTCGGCCTTCCCGGTCGCCACAATCTCCTCGGCCTCGTACATGTCATGGACGGAGCCGACCGTCGCGATCGGGACATTCAGCGCCTTTTTCAGGTATTCGGCCCTATGTACGTTATAGCAGTGCGGGAAATACGTCGGCTGGATCATATGCGGAATGATCCTCGATTCGCTGAGCAGGCCCGCCGAGACGTGCAGCAGGTCGATCTTGTCCTCAATGAGCTTGACAAATTCGATCGTGTCGTCCTCGGTCAGCCCGTCCGGGACCAGCTCGTTGGCGCTGATGCGCCACTCGATGGCCAGCTTGTTTCCGACCTTCGCCCGGATGGCGTCCAGGACCTCGACGGCGAATCTTGCCCTGTTCTCGAGGTTCCCGCCGTAGCGGTCCGTCCGCTTGTTTGTCATCGGCGACAGGAACTGGGGGATCAGATGCCCGTGGGCCGCGTGGATCATGATCATTTCAAAGCCCGCCCGCAGGCAGTTGTTGGCCGCGGTGGCGTAATGCTCGATGACGGTGTCGATCATGTCCTGGGTCATCTCGATGACCTGCCGGACCTTCCGCCCCTCGCGCCGCGCCTTGAGCACCTCCATGTCGGCCGGGATGTTGCTCGGGCCGATGGTCTGCTTGTTGTTCAGGACGTACCGGCCGCAGTGCGTCATCTCAATCGACAGCTTCGCGCCGTAGCGGTGGACGTTTTCGACCAGGACGCTCAGCCCGTTGATGACCTTGTGGTCGTTTAGGTTCAGTTGAAACTCGTGGCCGCTGGCATACTCGAAATCGATCGGAGACTCGCCGATCGTGATGATCCCGGCGCCGCCGCGCGCCAGGTTTTGATAATAGGCCACCATTTCCCGCGTGACATACCCGTCGTGGGTGGCAAGCATGTAGCAGGCCGGAGCCAGCTCAATTCTGTTTTTAAGCTGTACGTTTCCGATTTTAAACGGCGACAGCACATGATCGAATTTTCCCATATTGTCTCCTCGGCAGAATTCGTGATATTATTATGTAAGCGTTATCCCAATTTTACGCTCAATCGGCCTGTATGTCAAGCAAATGCAGCATCGGCGCTGAAAAATGACCCGGCGTTTTATATATATAATCACTAATTAGTTGGCAATAATCGGCGTTTATATCAGGTGTTTAAACTAACGCGCAATAGATTCGGTTCCGGCTGCCAGGGATTCTCCGGCCGCCCGGGTGTAACTTTTACATTCAGTTTCACTGGCCGTGCGGCGCACGCGGCTGTATCCGCGGGGTAACGCGCAAAAAATAAAAAGCCTTGTTAAAAGGCTTCTTCAGGCTGTCGATCAAGCCGCTACGCGGCTATTTCCGCAGAAAGCGGACTTAAAACCTCATGCTTTTGGGAGGTCTGTTCATGACCGCCACGTTGTCCTCCACGTCGAAAAAAACGGCGGAACCCATGCTGATTTTCGCATTTTTCCCGATTGTTTTTTTCTCCTTGATCACGCAGTTCGAGCCGAGCAGGACGCCCTCGTTGATCAGCACGTTGCCCGCGACGATACAGTCGATCAGACACGTTGAAAAGCTTTTCACCACGGTGTCGTGGCCGATGACGGTTCTCATATTCAGGTATATGTGGGATTCCAGGACGGCGTTGACGGAGAGGATACAGCCGTAGCTGACGATCGTTCCCTCGCCGATCGAGACGTTTTTGGATATCTTTGCTGTCGGGTGGATGAGCGTGGCGTATGTCAGGTCATATGCCCGCAGGGAGTCGTGGATCATTCTTTTTGCCTTGGGGTCGCTGACTGCGATGACCCAGCGGACGGATTTATCGAAGTCCCCGATGGCTTTGTGCGTACCCAGAATCCTGTATCCGCTGACGACGGGATTGTCAGCCCCCCGGTTGCCTCTGAAATCGTCTATATAACCCAATATGTTCCAGGTTGGTTCAAGCTCGTTTAAATCCTCGATGAGCTGGACGACTTCCAGCGCCATGCCGCCGGAACCGTATAAAACAATATCGTTCAATTGCATACATCCGCTTTCGATTTAAATCCGGTACCATCGCGCAGCACGGGATTCATCCGGCGCTCCCTTTGCATGTTCGCCAAGGCCAGATCCCTGCTGCGGTATGTTTCCTTGTGGAGACGGCGTCTGACTTATACAGCAATATATGTCGCGTTCAAGCCGTATGTGTTCAGGCGGGCGTGTCCCGGGCGCGCGGGCGGACGCCCGCTTTACAAGTCGCTTAGGCGTCCCGCCGGTCGGTACAAAAGCAAAAAGCCTGTTTTCACAGGCTTTTAGGGGCGCGGTCTGTTATGTCTGTAGAACCGAGCGGTCTGTGCTACCGCTGTTTCGAGAAGCAGTCGTTGCAGTATACAGGCCTGTCCGCCTTCGGTTTGAAGGGTACCTGCGTTTGCTTCCCGCAGGACGCGCAGGTTGCCGGGAACATTTCTCTTTCCGAAAACCTGCCGGCCGGCGAACCCGCCCTCGGGGTTCTGCCGTTTGAAGCGCCGGCGCTGTTCTTTCGCGCAGCCCGACAGTCTTTGCAGCGTGTCGGCTCACTGTAACCCTTTTGAGCAAAAAAGTCCTGTTCATCCGCTCTGAAAATGAAGCTTCTACCGCAGTCTTTGCATACAATGGTCTTGTCGTTTCTTGTCATCTGAATAACCTCACTTTAAAATGCGCCCAAAAGCGCCGACACTGTGATCATTTTATAGGTAAGAAGGCGCGGCGTCAATCGGAAACGCATGAAATCTCTAAAATATTTTCAGTTATCTATAAAATAATTATTTGAATCATATGTTTACAAATCATCCGAATCAGTATAAAATGAAGTTTATTCTATACTGGGCTGGAGTTTGGTTTTATGAATGTTTCGACGGAGGCCATCGTATCAAATTCCGATATGATCAAAAATTATAAGGCATGCAGAGAAAAAGCCGAAAAACTGGGAAAAATATATATACTGAGAAACAATCAGCCCGACGCCGTCCTGTTCGCGGTAACCGAGTATGAACGGCTTTCGGTTTTTATCGAATACCTTGAGAGTCTTGAAGAGAACGCCATCGCGGCGTTTTTGGAATCCCTGCCGAAGGAAGGCAAAAGAAAACGATATTTGTTCGATCAGCTGAAGGCGGATATCCATCAACTTGATTGATCTGTCCTTATTTCTATACCAGGGTGGAACGCTCTTAGAACGCGTCCACCCTTAAAAAATGCTCGCTTTACAGAAATCCACAAAAGGATAACACATCTATGTCATTTAAAGATCTGAAAATCGCCGAGCCCATTCTGAAAGCGTTGGTCAAGGAAGGCTACAGGCGCCCCACCCCCATTCAGACAGCGGCCATACCGCCGCTGCTCGAAGGCCGCGACCTGCTCGGCTGCGCGCAGACCGGCACGGGGAAGACCGCCGCATTTGCAATCCCGATTATTCAGCAGCTGTCTCATGCCAATACTCCCGTCAAAGGGCGCAGGCAGATAAAAGCGCTGATACTGACTCCCACGCGGGAACTCGCCGCGCAGATAGACCAGAGCTTCTCGGCCTACGGCGCGTTTACCGGACTCAAACACACTGTGATTTACGGCGGCGTTTCACAAAACCAACAGATACAGACGCTCCATTCCGGAGTCGACATCCTGGTGGCCACTCCGGGGCGGCTCCTGGACCTCATGAACCAGAAATACGTTGACCTCGGCAATATCGGCTTTTTTGTTCTCGACGAAGCCGACCGGATGCTGGATATGGGATTTTTGCGCGATGTTGAAAAAATCATCGACAAGCTCCCGGACAAAAGGCAAACCATGCTGTTTTCGGCCACGATGCCGCGCGAGATCGAAAAGCTCGCGCAAACGCTTCTGAGCAGCCCCGTCAAAGTGGAAGTGACGCCGGCCTCGACAACGGTGGACAGCATTGAGCAATCGGTTTACTTTGTCAACAAGGCGAATAAGACGAAGCTTTTGCTGCACCTGCTTGAAAATCCGGAGATCGTATCGGCCCTGGTTTTTACGAGGACAAAGCACGGCGCCAACAAGCTGGCCGAAAAGCTCCGGGATGCCGGCCAGACCTGCGAGGTCATTCACGCCAACAAAGCCCAGTCCGCCCGCCAGCTCGCCCTGAGCAAATTTAAAACGGGCAAGGCAAGGATCCTGGTCGCCACGGATATCGTCTCCAGGGGCATCGACATTGTCGAGCTGTCGCACGTCATCAATTTCAACCTGCCGGAGTCCCCGGAGGATTACGTCCACAGGATCGGCCGGACCGGCAGGGCGGGTCTCGGCGGAACCGCCGTCTCTTTTTGCGACCAGCTTGAGAAAAAATCGCTCACCGAAATCGAAAAGCTCATCGGCAAAGACATAGCGGTCATTGAGGGGCATCCGTATCCGCTCGTCGCCGAAGCCGAACCTGTCCAGGCGAAGACGGGCGAAAGGGCGCCGCAGCCAAGACGGAACCGGCCGTTCAGCCCGAAGAACAAAGCCCGTCCGCACATTCAAACAAGACACAAAAAATAAAAAATCGACTCCGGCCGCAGTGTACGTCATCCAGTCAAAGCTTGCTGAACTCTGTTGACAGCGCTGGACACTCGCCGGATGAAGGAGGTGCTGTTATGGACTTATTAAACAACAGGATTACGCTCGGCGAAATCATGAAAAATCCAAAAGCCGAAGTGATCTTCGGTAAGTATTTCCCGGAATTGATGCATCCGTTCCTGCTTCACCAGGCCAAGAAAATGAACCTGCAAAATATTCTGAAGCTTGCCACCGGACCCGACGCTCAGAAAAAGATTGATACGGTGATTGCGAGGCTCGAATCGATCTGATGCTTTCCGCCGATACCATCAAAATCTGACTGGAGGCGATTCACATCAATCTGTGCGGTGAATTCATAAATCATAAGCAGTTTGGCAGGGGGCAAATCGTCGAGCACGGGACCGGCCTTGTTACTGTGCTGTTTATTGAGACGAAGATAAAGAAAAAATTCATTTATCCGTCTGCCATTCAATCCTTTTTGACACTGGAGGATGCGGGAACCGCGACGCGCTATCAGGCGTATTCAATGGAGATGGAGCATGATCACGCCGCGGCGCAAAAAGCCGCCGATGAAAGGCGGGCTTTAGACAGGCTTGAGATACAAGAGCGCGCCAAGGCGCCAAAAAAGGCGAAGAAGCCGGCGAAAAAAACAAAAACATCCTGAAGCGGCAAAAGGACTCGGGCATTCGCCCGGGTCCTTTTTGGCGGATGCGGAGGGCCGGTTAACCGTTGATCTGCGGATACGTGCCATACGCCCCGCCACTCGAGCACAAAACAAACCCAAGGAGCCCGGTTAACATAAATTGTTTTTTTTATATACCACTGACGATGCGTGCACTATCAAATATGCTCTATAATATACGCGCTCCGTACGAAGCTGTAAAATTTACGGGATATATGTTATAATATAGATGTATATTCTCCTTTGATCGGAGGCGAGGCGACATTGTAAACGCAGTAAACTGGGAACAGTTGATCGCATGGCTTGTGCTGGCTGCCGTGCTGCTTGCGATTGTCTCCGGCAAGATACGCTACGAAATTTCCGCGTTCGGCGGCCTGCTGCTGCTGGGGCTTCTGGGCCTGCGCCGGCCGTCGGAACTGTTTGCGGGCTTTGCTTCACCGGCGCTGTTTACGGTCGCCGCGGTTCTGGTCATGAGCGCGGGCATTGTCGAGTCGGGCATTCTGTCCGGTCTCGGCAAAAAGATCGCCGCCCGGATACACAACCCCAAAAACCAGATACTTGCCCTTTTTTTAACCACCGGCTTCATATCGGCGTTTATGAACAATGTGGGCGCCGTCGGCGTCACGCTTCCCACCGCTCAGCGAATGGCCAAACGGGCAAAAATACAGCCGTCGGCTTTCGGCATTCCGATTGCTTTCGCGTCGGTCCTGGGCGGGTCGCTGACTCTGATCGGGACGGCGTCCAACCTGATCGTCTCAACCTACAGGCAGACCGCCTATGGGGAGCCCTTCAGGATGTTCGACTTTGCGCTCCACGGCCTGTCCATATTCGGCTCCGGCATACTCGTTGTTTTCCTGTGCCGCGTCTGCGGGCTGGGCCCCATCGGGCAAAAAAGCCCTGAGCACAGCGGTCCGCAAACGGATCGAAGCCCGCCGGTGGAGATACCTGTCGGGCGCAGCCTCAAAAAGAGCCTGCTTGTGCTCCTGCCGCTGCTGGCGGCCGTCGTGCTCACGGGCGCCGGCGTGCTTCATCCGTCCGTCGGCTTCGGCATCGTCATCCTTTTCTGGCTGGCGACGCGGGTGCTGTCCGGCAAAAACGCGCTGTCCAGCATCCATCTGCCTGTCGTTATCTTTCTGGGCAGCATGTTCGGCATCTCCGCCGTCCTTCAGGAAACCGGCGCGCTGAGCGCTGCCATCGGCGCCATCCGTCCCATATTTGAAGGGCTTTCCCCCTTCTGGCTGATCCTCCTTTTTCTTTACATAACAGCCTTATTCTCAAACATCCTGGACAATTCCGTCGCCGCCGTACTGATGGCGCCGGTGGCGATCGAGCTCTCACACGCAGGCGGCCTGGGGGTTCATCCCGACGCGCTCTTAATGGCCGTTGCCGCCGGGGCCAGCCTCGGCGTCATCATGCCGACGCACCAGGCGACCATCGTCGTGATGAACAGCATGACATTTCCGAAAAAAAGCTTCATGAAAACGGGCGCCGCCGTGGTGCTTCTGGCCGGCATCCTGTCGACGCTTGTCATATACGCCGTATGGCGGTGAAATATTACTTCTAAAGGAGGCGTAACATGGAATTTAAACAGATCTATACACCGGGGCTTGCGCAATGCTCCTATGTCATCGGCGGCAAAAATGCCTGTGTCGTCGTGGACCCAATGCGCGACGTCAAGCCCTACCTCGACATCGCGGCATCCTTCGGGCTGCCCATCAAGGGCATCATCGAGACACACCTGAACGCCGATTTCGTATCTGGGCACGTGGAGCTCAGAGAGCTGACGGGCGCGACGATTTACATCACCAAACAGGCCAACGCGGCGTTTGAGCATTGCGCTGTCCGGGATGAAGAGGAATTCGTCATCGACACCCTGCTTTTCAAAATGCTCGATACGCCCGGCCATACGCCGGACTGCTCGGTTTATGTCGTTTCCGACCTTGAAAGGGGCCGGGAGCCGGCGCTGGCCTTTACGGGGGACACGCTCCTGGTGGGCGACGCGGGCCGCCCCGATCTTTTCCCTGATATTAAAGAGGAGCTGGCGTCAAAGCTGTATAAAAGCCTCCGCCGGATCGAGCAGCTGCCGGACAACATCGAGCTGTACCCGGCCCACGGCGCGGGTTCCCTCTGCGGCAGGGCCCTCTCCTCGAAGCTGTCCTCCACAATCGGGACTGAAAAACTGCACAATCCCGCAATTCTGATGCACCCCGAAAACAATTTTATCAAAAGCTTCCTGGAGGGCATGCCTGAAGCGCCGGATCACTTCTCCAGGTGCTCGGAAATCAACAGGAAGGGCGCACCGGCCGTATCAAAGCTGCCCAAGCCCGCCGGTTACGCGCCGGAAGACTTCCTGAAGCTGAGCCGTTCCGGTTATGCGGTCGTCGACACGCGGGATCAGCTGGCCTTTGCCTCGGCGCACGTTCCCGGCGCGTACGGCCTGAGCCTCAAGGGCAACTTCGCCACCTTTTCCGGCTGGGTACTGCCTCCCGACAAGCCGCTGCTGCTGGTTCTCGACTCACAAAACGACCTGCCCGCCGTTCTGAGGGCTCTGTATAATGTCGGTCTGGACAACGTGGCGGGATACCTGGCGGGCGGGATGGCGGCCTATGCCGCCAGCGGCCTTGAAACGGCAAGAATCGAGAGCATATCCGTCACCGAAGCAAGGCGGCGGTTTGAAACGGGAGAGATCTATCTCGTTGACACCAGGCTCAAAAGCGAATGGGACACCGGCCATATCCAGTGCACCGTCCACATACCCGCGCCCGATGTGCGTAAAAAGTATCGGGATCTCATGGGCAATAAGCCGGTGGCTTTCATCTGCAATTCCGGGAACCGGTCGCTGCTGGCCAGCAGCCTGATGCTCAATCTCAGCGGCATGAAAAACGTCATCAATGTCATCGGCGGGACAACCGCCTGGATCCATCTCGGTTATCCGACCGTCAAGGAGGGTGAATATGAATATTGTGCGTTACCTCTTCGTTGAGCTGTGGCCCTGGTGGCTGGGCGGCATCGCCATCGGCCTGCTGGTCCCTGTGCTGTATTATTTCCTGAACACGGCCCTGGGCGTGTCCACCGGCTACGGCAACTTTGTAAAGCTCCTTCTGCCGAAAACAAAGCTGCGGTGGCTCAACTCGGACACCTTTAAGAGCAAATTCAACTGGCGGTTCATTTTCATCGTCGGCATGGTCAGATCGGAAGAGCGTCGTGTAGGGAAAGAGTGTAGGAT
>CAYMLM010000037.1:0-2543 GCA_964391385.1 uncultured Papillibacter sp. | reverse complement strand
CTCGGCGGCTTTTTGTCCGCGCGGGTCTCCGGCATGGAGCTGACGACAACCCTCATGGGGATTTTTACCGAACAAACAAGCTGGCCGCTGCTCGCCTACATGGTCTGGTTCTTTGCCGGCGGCGTCCTTTTGGGGCTCGGCGCGCGCCTGGCCGGCGGCTGCACCTCCGGGCACTGCATACAGGGGCTGGCAACACTGCAGAAATCGAGCCTTGTCGCCACGGTTTTTTTCCTGCTTTTCGGCGTCATCGGCACCTGGGGCATCCGGCTGCTCGTTTTCGGAGGTGGCTGAGATGGTGAAAAAAATCGGTTATCTTCTGGCCGGCATTTTTTTCGGCTTTGTGCTCAGCCGCTCCGGCGCCTCGGACTATAACTTCATTCATCAGATGTTTACAGGCGAGAACCTGAAGCTGGCCCTGCTGATGGGCACCGCCATTGTGACCGGCGCCATCGGCATGCAGCTGGTTCGTCTTTCCGGCAATAAAGACGTCAAAGGCAATGACATCCGGATAAACAAGAAGCCGCTGAACAAATACACAGTCATCGGCGGCGCCGTGTTCGGCCTCGGCTGGGCCGTCACGGGCGCCTGCCCCGGCACCGTTCTGGCCCAGCTCGGCGAAGGCAAGCTGCTGGGGCTCTTCACTTTCCTCGGCATGCTTTTCGGCACGTTTTTATATGCGGTGCTGGCTGAGAAGAATGACAAATTGCTCTCGCTTCGTTAAGCTCCGATCCTGCGTCCGTCGCGTTCGCGCACAAGAAGCCGGTAAACCTATGCGTTTACCGGCTTTACTTTTTATTCACCATATTTTTGCATTCAAAGAGAATCACTAAACCTAAACAGCAACGGGAAATATAACTATCAGGTGATGTGGTGATGTATAAAACCAGAAAACGGACGAATATGCTCTATTCGGAAACACCCGACAACGAAAATGAAGAATTGACTTCTGTGAATCTGAGGGCGCTCCTTGGCAGAAATGCCGATATCCAATTCATGGATATCTATATCTGCGGCGACAAAGGACGTCGCGTCACACTGGCTTATATTGACGGGTTGGTTGACAAAAATAGTATTGGTGAAAGCATTGTTAAGCCGCTGACAGACAAAAGCCTGCTTTGCCGTAATAAGGCGGACGATGAGGTTGTTGATCTCATGACGCACGGATTGATTTATTCCTCCGGCTGGGCTGCGCGCACAAACATCAACGACGCAATCAGCGATATTTTATCAGGCGGCTGTGCCGTTGTCTTTGATGCTGCAAAAACAGCCGTCACCTTTCATACGAAGGAATTTGAAAAGAGAGGCATCACCGAACCGACAAATGAAAACGCCGCGAAGGGCGCAAAGGATTCCTTTGTCGAGTCGCTCAGAGTCAATACCGCCACAGTCAGAAGCAGAATAAAATCACAAAAACTGGTCATTGAGGAGACAACCGTCGGTAAGCAGACCTTAACCAGCATCGGTATCGTCTATATGGACGGCATTGCTAATCAGGCTATTGTTGATGAAGTTAAAGAAAGACTGAACAGCATTGATATTGACGGCGTGATTATCCCCGGCTTCATAGAAGAATATCTTATTGACAGAAGATACACAGCTTTCCCGCAGATTCTTGCAACAGAACGGCCGGATAAGTTTTGTACAAATCTTCTGGACGGGAGAGTGGGCCTGCTGATTGACGGCATGCCGATTGCATATGATGTGCCGGCTGTGCTTTTCCATTTTTTAAGGACAATAGACGATTACTCTCAGAATTTTTTTCTCGTTACAGCAATACGGATACTGCGTTACGCTGCTCTGATGATTACGCTGTTGCTCCCGGCATTCTATATTGCCATAACAACCTTTCATCAGGAAATGATCCCAACCGAACTGGCGATATCGATCGTCGGTTCAAAGGAGGGCGTGCCGTATCCGTCGTTTCTTGAAGTGATTTTTCTTCAAATTGCGTTTGAACTTCTGCTCGAAGCAGGTCTGCGGCTTCCAAAAAGCATCGGTCAGGCAATCTCCGTTGTTGGGGCGCTTGTTGTTGGAGAAGCGGCCGTCAATGCGAAATTGATGTCGCCGGCTGTCGTCGTCGTGATTGCCCTCACAGTCATAGCAGGCTTTACGCTGCCGAATCAGGATCTCTCAAACGCCATTCGGCTGTGGCGGTTGATGTTCATTGTCTTCAGCAGTATGATCGGTCTGTTCGGCATCGGCATCGGGGCTTTGCTGCTGTTATATGAGCTTTCTTCAATCGAAACGTTCGGCGTGCCGTATCTTTCGCCGTTTGTGTCGAATGAAGGCCAAAATCTCGGCGATAGTCTTATTCGCGTTCCGCTGCCCTTCATCAAAAAAAGATCGGCATACTTGAATACCCCTAACAAAAAAAGGCAGAAATAAGATGGCTATTATTAAGAAAGCCTCTGCCGTCATCATCATGCTGGGGATTATCGCCTTTTGCGGCTGTTCGATGCAGAAAGACATCGGGAAGATGATATTGGCCAGAATTAGCTTTTTTCTGCTTTTTGGGGATTATTTGTATCTGGCGAGGTGACGGC
>CAYMLM010000036.1:0-17268 GCA_964391385.1 uncultured Papillibacter sp. | reverse complement strand
GAAAATTGTCTAATATCAATGCTTTGAGGAATTCATTTACGAAAAGCATTACTTTACGAGGCCCGCAGGCCGAGAACTTAATTTTGTCGAAAAAGCCGCGGGAGCGGCTTTTTCGACAGTCTGAGATTGACACGTCTCGCTTGAGACGTGTCAATCTGTTTTTACCGGGATTAGAAAATCGATATGGTCCCGCTTCTTGTCCAGCAGTATGTAGTTTCCGCCGAGCGCCCCGGCGTCGATCACATTGTCGATAATATACCGGAAGGCGTACGTTTCATCCGTATGATGGATGCGGAATACGCGCTTCAATGGGGGCAGACCGAAGGATAGGTACGGGCCGCCGCGAGGTGACAGCCCTCCGGTGAATGTGCCGACGCATTCGGAATAATCCTCTTTCCGTAAAAGCATCAGCCGGCAGCCCTCTTCCGTCTCTTCCCCGCCGGCCTCAATCTCAAAAAAACAGCCGGCCTCGGGTTCGTCCAACCGCTCGGCCTCGAGTCCATATAAAAACTGCAGATACGGGGCGTCGATCGGCTCAAATACCGCCAGCGGCCTGTACCGGGCTGCGTCGCGCGGGTTTTCCCCGAACATTTTGCGAAACGCCCGGGAAAAGACCTCGTGCGATGAAAAGCCGTATTTAAACGCGGCGTCCACGATCCTGCCGCCCGACTCAAAGAGATGCCTGTACGCTTCGGACAGCTTTCTTCTGAGTATGTAGTCGTAGACGGAGATGTGGACGCGCCTGGAAAACTCCCTCGAAAAATAAAACTGAGAAAACGACACGTGCTTTGCCACGTCCAGCACGCCGATTGCGCTGCACAGGTTGGCCTCGATGAAGCCAATACCCTTCAGCAGGGCGTCATAAATCGTCATGCTCATTTTATGTTGACCGGGATGTACGCGTCGATCTCAGACTCGTCGATCCGGTCCGTGCCTTTGAAGCGCTCGTCGTAGGCCTGTATGATATACGCCTCGTTTCGGACGGCGCCGTACGCGTCGAACAGCCCGTCAAGCTTTGCCCACCAGTCCTCGGTGATCTCCGGGCCCGTGAGCGTCAGCTTCAGGTAGTCGGACGCGGCGATATATTTCGCGCAGAGCGCCGCGGGGAGCTCGGCCGTTGTCACTTCCTCCCCCGCGAACACCTCGAAGTACCCCTTTTCCGCCGTCTCATCGCCGTAAATGTGTACCTCGTAAAATATCGGGATATTTCTCGAATACGGCCGCACGGGATTTGAATCGATGAATTCCGCGAAACGGCGGCATGTTCTGCCGATCTCGTTGTCCGAGTCCCAGCCGCCCTTCAGGCTGAACGGGTCCCCGTAAAACCCCACACCGCCCAACAGCAGCGCGTCCAGATGGACCAGCGATATTTTCATAAGACGCCCCCCAAAGCAGCATTGATCAAAATTGAGCTTCTCGCGTCACTAGGACGCGTGTTTTACAGCAGGAAACATCAAGCGGAAAAACCGGCCGCGCGGTAAAATAGAACCGCAATCTGAATAAACGGAGGGTTTATCATGCCGGTTGAGTTTAATCCGATAGGTAAAGTGGTCATAGAGGACGGCCGATACTTCATTGAGCTCGAAAGGCGGCTCGTCGACGCGGTCCTGGGGCTCGAGGCGTTCAGCCACATACAGGTCCTCTGGTGGTTTAACCTCTATGACAGCCAGGAATCCAGAAACTATCTGGTGCTCGACAAGCCGTACACAAAGGGGCCGGACAAAATCGGCGTCCTGGCGACGCGGTCGCCCGTCCGGCCGAGCCCGATCGCGGTGACGGCCTGCGCGCTCGTCGGCGTGGACCGCCAGGTCGGGCGGCTTGAGGTCGCCTGGATAGACGCCGAAAACGAAACGCCGGTGCTGGACATCAAGCCCTATGAGCCGTCCGAGGATCGGGTAAGGGACGTCGTCATGCCGGACTGGTGCGCGCATTGGCCGAGCTGCGTTGAGGAAAGCGCGGATTTCGACTGGCAGAGCGAGTTCAATTTTCCCGGTTGAGCAACAAATGACAAGGAGACAGAACTGTTCGGGTCCTGTCTCTTTTTATACCTGCGCGAACACTTCCCCGAGCTTGCCCGATATCAGCAGGTCGGCGTGCGAATCGTAGCCGGTCGCGCCCTTGTTGATCAGCACCAGCTTGTCGCCCCGGTAGTAGTTGATGAGCCCCGCCGCGGGATAGACGACGAGCGACGTGCCGCCGACGATGAGCACGTCTGCCTCGCGGATGCACCGGACGGCCTCGTTTATGACGTCGGCGTCGAGACCTTCCTCGTACAGCACGACATCGGGCCGGATGATCCCGCCGCAGCCGCACTGAGGCACGCCCTCGGCCTTGCTGACGGCCTCGTAGCCGTACTGTTTGGCGCATTTCATGCAGTAATTGCGGTGCGTGGAGCCGTGCAGTTCGAGGACCTTCCGGCTGCCGGCCAGCTGATGGAGCCCGTCGATGTTCTGCGTGACGACAGCCTTGAGCTTCCCTTCCCGTTCAAGCTCGGCCAGTCGTGTGTGCGTCCTGTTTGGCTTGACCCCGTCGATGATCATCTTGTCGTGGTAAAACTTGTAGAACGCCTCCGGCTTTGCTATGAAAAAAGAATGGCTCAATATCGTCTCCGGCGGGTAGTCGTACTTCTGGCTGTACAATCCGTCGACGCTCCTGAAATCGGGTATGCCGCTCTCGGTCGAGACGCCCGCGCCGCCGAAGAAAACGATGTTGTCGCTGTCCTCGATCCACTTTTTCAGGGTTTGTATACTGTCGGTCATGTAAAGGCCTCCATAAAATCAGGGCGGCGCGAGCCGCCCTCCAGCTATTTGTTGCCGATCGTGTTTTCCTTGAGCAGCACGTCGTGCGCGCCTCCCTCGACGATGGACGTGGCGGACACGAGCGTGAGCTTGGCTTTCTGCTGCAGCTGCGGGATCGTGACCGCGCCGCAGTTGCACATCGTGGAGCGCACCTTGCTGAGCGTCAAGCCGACGTTGTCCTTGAGGCTGCCGGCATACGGCACATAGGAATCGACGCCCTCCTCGAACGAGAGGCCCTTGCTTCCGCCCAGGTCGTAGCGCTGCCAGTTCCGGGCCCTGGCAGAGCCCTCGCCCCAGTATTCCTTCATATAGCTGCCGCCGATGCTGACCTTGTTCGTCGGGCTCTCGTCGAACCGGGCAAAATAGCGGCCCAGCATCAGAAAGTCGGCGCCCATCGCGAGCGCGACGGTAAAGTGATAGTCATGTACGATGCCGCCGTCGGAGCAGATGGGGACATAGACGCCCGTCTTTTTATAATACTCGCTGCGCGCCCGGCTGACGTCTATGAGCGCTGTGGCCTGCCCGCGCCCGATGCCCTTCTGCTCTCGCGTGATGCAGATCGAGCCGCCGCCGATGCCGACCTTGACAAAGTCCGCCCCGCAGTCGGCCAAAAAATCGAAGCCTTCGCTGTCCACGACGTTGCCGGCCCCGATTTTAACAGCGTCCCCATACGTCTCGCGAACCCATGAAAGCGTGCGTTTCTGCCATTCCGAAAAGCCCTCGGAGGAATCGATGCACAGGATGTCGGCCCCGGCCTCCACAAGCGCGGGAATGCGTTCCGTGTAATCGCGCGTGTTGACGCCCGCGCCGACGACATATTTCTTCCGCTCGTCCAGAAGCTCGAGCGGGTTTTCCTTGTGGGAGTCATAGTCCTTTCGGAACACAAAATGGACCAGACAGCCGTTTTGATCGACAATGGGCAGGGCGTTGAGCTTGTGGTCCCAGATTATGTCGTTGGCCTCGCTGAGCGACGTGCCGGCGGGCGCGGTGATCAGCTTGTCGACGGGCGTCATGAAGCTGCCGACGGTCTCGTCGCCGGTCATGCGGCTCACGCGGTAATCGCGGCTTGTGACGATGCCGACAAGCCTGCCGGACGACGTCCCGTCTGCCGTGACGGCAACCGTCGAGTGGTCCGTTCTGCGCTTGAGCTCCAGGATATCCCTCAACGTCGCGTCCGGCCTTATGTTGGAGTCACTGACGACAAATCCGGCCTTGTAGGCCTTGGCCCGGGCGACCATGACCGCCTGGCTCTCGATCGACTGGGAGCAGTAGATAAAAGAAACGCCGCCCTCCTTTGCAAGCGCGACGGCCATCCTGTCGTCCGAAACCGACTGCATAACTGCGGACGTCAGCGGGATATTCATGTGCATGGACGGGACCTCGCCCTTGCCGAACCGGACGATCGGCGTGCGGAGATCGACGTTGTCCGGGGTGCAGTTTTCGTCGGAATAACCTGGAACGAGCAGATATTCGCTGAAGGTGCGCGAGGGTTCATTGAATATAAAGGCCATTTGCCGCCCCTTTCTCTGCGCGTCATATCATACCGGATACAAAAGTGCCCTTCCCCGTCACGCGCAGCCGGATATGGGAAAAGCGCCGGTTTTGCTTACCGCCGTTTTGCCTATTATAGCACCCGTTTTCACATTGTCAACCGAAAATTCTCACCGGGTGAGCTCGCGCACCCACTTGTACCGGTTGCATCGGATGGCGTTCGGGATGCATTTGAGGATCTGATCGGCCTTCAGGAAAATAAACGTAAAAACGGGAGGCAGGTTGAAGACAAAAGCCGACAGAGCCGCCAGCGGGATTGTAAAGCCCCACATGGCAATCATTTCGATCGTGAAGGCGTATTTCGTGTCGCCGCCGCCCTGGATGATCCCGGAGGCGGCCGGATATTCGTACGCCGTGCCGACCATCGTAATGCTCAGGACGATGATAAAGGACACGGTCAGCCGGCGCGTCTCGTCCGATATGGAGTAGATGCCGACGATGGCGTCCTTGATGAGAAACAGGATCGCGCCGGAGACGAGCCCGAGAAGGACGAACAGGACCTGCAGCGTCACGGTATAGGGCTTCACCCTGTCGAGTCGTCTTTCGCCGACCGTCTTGCCTATGATGACGGAGGCCGCGTTGGCCGAACACGTGACGAAAACGGATACGACCTGGAAAATGACGGCGGCGATGCTGTTGGCCGCGATGGACGCCTCGCCCATGTGCCCCAGGATCGACGTCTGCGCCGCCATCGCCACGCCCCAGAAAGAGCCGCTGAGGATGATGGGCAGCGAGGTTTTGATATAGTCCTTGAGATATGTAAAATCGAAGCTGAAAATCGACTTGAGCGTGGCTTTCAGCTTCTTGTCGATCAGCCGCACGTAGATGAGAACAATGATGAGCTGGACTGTCCAGGAGATGAACGTGGCGACGGCCGCGCCCCGGCTGCCCAGTTCCGGAAAGCCGAGATTGCCGAAAATCAGGCAATAGTTGAGAGAGATGTTGATGACCATCGCAACGCCCGCCATCAGCGTGCCGATGAACGCCGTTTCCACGCTGCGAAGGGACATGGCCAGCATGTTCGAAACGGAAAAGACGATACACGTGAAGCTCATGACGCGCATATACGCGGCGCCCTCGTTGATGACGTGCTGCTCGTTTGTCAGAAGACGGAGCGTCTGCTCCGGAAAGAAAAACATCACCACAAAAAAGATTAGGCCGGCCAGCATGGCAAATTTCATGCCGATACTGATGATGTGGCGGATCGGCCCCGTCTCGCCCTTCCCCCAATACTGCGCGCCCAGGACGACGACGCCGCTTGCGATGCCGCCCACGACCATCTGCAGGAGAAACAGGATCTGGTTGGCCAGCGCCGCGCCCGACATGGCCGTTTCGTTATACATGCCCAGCATAATGTTGTCGACGAGCGACACGCTCAGCGAGATCAGGCTCTGGAGCGAAATGACGACGAGCAGCGAGAAAAACGAACGGTAAAAACTCTTATCCCGAACAAACAGCCGCATACTAAGATCATGCCTTTCGGTATATATTTAGGCTTCAAACAACCCTTACGCATTGCACATCCGTTGTGTTTTACGTGACGCCCGGGCGCGCACGCTTTTTTCGCCGGCGGCGCTCAGGCCTTTTTGCTCCTGGCGTAATGAAACATGTACTGCTGCGCGATGCCGGCGTAGGGGCTGAACACGGCGGGGTCAAACACTCCCCCGTAATTCTCCGCCACCGCCTTTTGGATCCAGGTGTCGACGGGAAACGCGTCGAGCATATGAAGCCCGAACAGCGCCACGCACCGCGCGACCTTGTCGCCGACGCCGCCAAGCGTTTTGAGCGCGCCAATCGCCTGATCGGGCTCCCCTGCCGCCAGCGCCTCGAGATCGAGCCGTCCCCCGGCGACGGCGCGCGCCGCGCCAAGGATATACGGCGCCCTGTAGCCGCAGCGGAGCGGCTCAAGCTCCTTTTCCGACAGCAACGCCGTTCTCTCAGCCGTCGGAAAAGTGAAATATGTATTGCCGTCAAAGGAAACCGGCTCGCCGAAAAGCCGGCAGAACCGCTCGACGATCTGTTTGATGCGGGGGATGTTGTTGCACTGGGACACGAGGAACGTGCAAAGCGCCTCCCACTTGTCCTGTTTGAGTATCCGTATGCCCGCGCCGTACTGCGCGCACCGCTTCATATAGTCGTCGACGCAGAGCGCGCGGCGGACCGATTCGTAATCGCGGTCAAGGTCGAAGTAAGCGCGCCAGACCGCGCTGAAGTCGTCCGGCGTCCCGGTGATCAGGACGCTGCCGCCGTCCCTGCGGATACGCGCGGCCTTTCCCATCGCCACGCCGACGTACGCGCCGGAACCGTCGCCGTTCCAACGGAAGCATTGCCCGCACTCAAACGTCCGCTGCAGGTCGAAGCCTTCGATCCCGACGATTTCCGTTTCCGTTCCGTTTTGAAAATATCGCATTTATGCACGCCTTTAACCGTTGATTGCCGTCCCGCGCACCTAGTAGACAAAGCCCCGTTTCGGGTCCTTGAATTCCTCGAGCCGCAGCCGGTACGAATCCATTGCCGCCTCCTCGAACAACAGCGGCCTGTCTCCCTCGCCGAGCAGCCCAAGCAGGTGCTTCGTAAACGGCGGGTTGAGGATCAGCAGCGGCCCCAACAGGTATGTGGCCAGGAAGTTGTTCTTCCGGATGCCCTCGGGCACGGCGCCGGGGTTCCGCCCCGCACCGCGGACCGTCTCGAACAAAGCGTCCGCGCCGTCCCCGTAGAGATGCGCGAACTGGCTTTTGAAGCCGACAATGTCAAGCTCCCCGAATTTCCCGAGGTAGAGCGAGTTGTGCCGGTGCATCATCCGGCGCTTCGCGGTGAAGTCGAACAGGCCCAGCATGTCGGTCCGGCTGCCGTCCTCGTCCTCGATGGATTTGACGAAGACCTCCAGCGCGTTCCCGGTCGCGAGGAAAACAGTGCCGCCGTCGATCAGCTCTTCGAGGCGTTCTTTGTGCGGACGCAGGGCGTCCGATACGAGCACCTGCGCCTTTTCCGTCATGGAGCACAGGTAAACCAGATCCACGCCGCCGTCCAGAAAAGCCGGGGGCGTCTTCAGCGGCGTCCTGACGACCTGGGCATCGGGGACCGAGCGGCGCAGATATTCGATGTTCATCAGGTCGCCGAACAGATAACAGATTTCCGGGTAAAGTATTTCGATTTTCATTGGGCGGCCGCCTCCTGCGCCAGCTTTTTGATCCGGCCGTGTACCTTGAAAACAAGTTCCATCGCGTCGGTTCCGTAAAACAGGCAGACGCTCGAATCCTTCTTATATTCAAGCAGGTCCGGCGCGTCCGTTTCATGGAGCGTGCACCTGAGCTTCTCCTCGGGGACGCCCGCTATAAGCAGGCGCAGATAGTAGTCCTTCGCCCGCGGACCCGTTGCGACGATGCGTTTGATGTTCTCCCGGTTGAGGAACTCAAAATCGCAGTCGTACAGCCACGCCGCGTTTTCCGACCACTTGACCTGGTCGAGCACGCAGTTCATCATGAGGATGACTTCCTTGTCGCCCGGCAGGCCGGCGATATACTCAAAAGCCCGGGAGCCGGCCAGAGCGTTCTTGTCCTTTGACATCTGCATAATCACCGACACGTCGCCGGCCTTCTGGACGTTGAACCGCGTCTCGACGATTTTCGTCTTTTTGAGCCCGGCCCTGATCTCCTCGTGGGACAGTCCGAACTCGCGCATCGCCGCGATCGCGGTCATCACGTTATAGATATTGAAAATGCTGTCGCTGAGGAGCTTGTATTGCATCCGGCCGTCCCGGTCGGCCACCGTCATGGTCATCGACGCGGTGTCGATCTCCGTGGCCAGATAATCGCTCTCGGGCGAGCTGAAGCCGCAGTCGCTGCAGCGCGCTTTCCCGATATGATGATACCGCCGGTAGTCGTAGATAAGCTCGCCGCAGCACACGGGGCACACCTGCATATCATTGATGAGGTTGACGCACTGCGTCACATCCGTTTTCATCCGGTCGAGCCCGAAATATGCCCGCGCGTTTTTCGGGCGGATACCCGAGGAGATGAGATCGTCGGCGTTTAAGATGAGCCTTGTGGATTCCGGAACCGCGTCCTCGATGATGCCCGCTATATACTGCGGGTGCGCGTTTCGCATGATCGAGTCGCGAAACAGGTTTGTTATGACGAGCAGGTCCGGCTTGACATAGGGATAGATCCGCCCCGAGGAACGCTCGTCCACCTCGAAAACGGCCATCTCGTATTTTGCCTTCCCGAGAAGGCCGCAGCCGATAAGCAGGCTTGTCGCGATGCCCGCGGCCACGTTGGATCCCAGCCTGTTGTTAAGTACGCGTCGGCCGTTTGAGATCAGTATGTCGTTGATCAGGTTCGAGACCGTCGTTTTTCCGTTGGAGCCGGTGACGGCGACGATCTTATCAGGCTTGCCGACGCGCGTGAGAAAATCGGGGCAAAGCTTTAAGGCCACTACCCCGGGAAAATACGTGGCGTTGCGTCTTAAAAGCCTGAGCGCCAGCCGCCCGCATTTGGCGATCCACAGCGCCAGAAGAAATCGGAGCTTACCCATTTTTCATCCGCCTTCTCAGTCATTCATCGTCCGACGCGAAAAACGCGCGCATTACCTAAAGTCTAGCCACGCATCTGTGGATTGAGACGCCCTGCTCGTAAAATTTGAGCTCATAATCCGTCATGACGCCGTTCGGCCCGTCCCGGTGCAGGTCGCGCGTGATCTCCGACACCGCAAAGCCGCAGGCCCTGAATTGCTCGAGGGAATAGCCGAACAGCGCGGCGTTGTCCGTCTTGAAATGTATTTCCCCGCCGGGCTCAAGGAGCTGTATATAAAGCATCAGAAAGCTCTCGTGGGTCAGCCGGCGCTTTGCATGTCCCTTTTTCGGCCAGGGGTCGCAGAAGTTGAGATAGATGCGTCCCGCTTCGCCGCGTTCGAACAGCTCGGGCAGCCGGACGGCGTCCGTATCGACAAACCGGATGTTCGGTATGCCGTCGTCCAGGGTGCGTTCCATCGCGCTGATCATGGCCTCCGGCACGCGCTCGATCCCGACGAACAGCACGTCCGGCATTGCCTTGGCCGTCTCCGTGATGAAGCGCCCCTTGCCGCAGCCGATCTCAAGATACAATTTGCCGCGGCCGCCGAACCCCTCCAGCCATCTTCCCCGTCTGGCCTCCGGCGCCGTGACCAAAACGTCGGCGCAGCGTTCAAAGCGCGCGGGCATATTCGGTTTTTTTCTCATCCGCATCTGAAATCACCGTGCTGTATTTTAGCATAAGCGGCGCGAAACCGCAACGGAAGGGCGCCGTTTGCCGGCCCGGCGCGTCGGATCAGCGCGCCTTCTCGTTCACGGCGGCGTCGTGCTTTTGCCGGTTTCGCGTGGTGAGGTAGAAGATTACGGCGCAGGCCAGCGCTAAAAACCCGATAAACTGGTACCGGAACGTCGTGGAAGCGCCGCCGAGCCGGGCGGTCAGGGTCGTCAGGACGAGCGGCGAGACAAAACCGCCGACGCCGGGCGCGACGCAGGCGATGATCGACGTGGCCGTCGAGGAGTTGGACGGGTCTACGTAGCGGGACGCCGAAAAGACGCACTGCGGGAAGACCATGCTCAGGGACAGTCCGGCGATAAAAACGCCTATGAAGTTGAGCACCAGGACCGACTGTCCCAGGCTGAGAACCATAAAGCCGATAAACAGCGCGACAAACGCCTGCGCGATCGTCAGATCCCCGAACTTCAGGGACAGCTTGCCGAAGAACGCGCCGGACACGACGCCGCCGGCCATCTGGATGGCGATGGCAATGCCGGCCGTCGCCGGGTCGCCGAAGCCGGCGTCCTTCAGATGCGTCGACATATTCGTGCCGATGGCGATATAGATCATAAAGTACAAAAATGTGATGAGGGCGTAATAGTAGATGTCGGCCGGCGGCAGCTTTGATTTTTCCCGCGGCGCCTTTCCCTCGTCCCGCGCCCGCGTCCGCTTCCTGCCGGGCACGGCAAAGATCGCCAGGCCGCCGACAAGCAGGCCGATCGACGCCAGCAGATATCCGCCGTACCAGACGGCCGACACGAGCGCGCCGCCGACGAAGCTGAAGAAAATACCGCCGATATTGACAGTGGACGCCTGGACGCCGGAGGCGAAGCGGCACTCTTCCTCGCTGAAGCTGTCAAACACGATGCTGACCATCGTCGACACAAAGGAGCCGACGCCGGCGCCGATGCACCCGCTCAAAAGCCACAGGTGCCAGTACTGCGTATGCAAAACAAGCGCGAGCGGACCCGTCGCGCCGAGGATGAAAAGCCCGCCGACGGCAACCGTCTTCTTGCTGAACACCCTTTTGGCGATGAGCAGCGCCGCGATCAGGGCGGCAGCCGTAACCATGATATTCAAAAAGGTCTGCGCCGTCTGGATTTCGGACAGCGACCTGTCTCGGAAAACGTTGTTTTTTATATACTCGATGGCGGGGCTCAGGCCCATCTGCGGCATCTGCAAGAACGACGTTCCGATAAATGTTAAGAGAATCAGCTTATGTGCCCTGGACATTTTCGGCATCTTGTTTCCTCCCTGCTGGAGCATCTGTTGTTGTCTGTTTCGCGCCCGGTATCTGCCGGTTAAAATAAAAAACACTGGACGCGCCGCCGGACGGCGGCGTTTACTCATAGGCCCTGCCGCCTTGCCGCCGTCTCCGCCGCAGCGGATAAGCCCGATCTTTTTGCCCTGCGGCGCGTGTTGACGAAAACGAAAACGGCGACCGCCAGCGATATGTATCCGACAAACTGATATCTGAACTGCGTGGACTCGCCGCCGAGCAGCACCGTCAGATTTGTAAATATAACGGAGGACAAAAATCCGCCCAGGCCGGGCGCGATGCTGGAAAACAGCATCGTCGCCGTCGCGGAGTTCGTTTCGTCCACACGCATGGAAATGTCGAACATGCACTGCGGGACGATCATGCTCATCGTCATGCCGATGATAAAGACGGCGGCAAAATCCGCGATGAGATAATCCCGCAGGAGGTTTAGCAGCGTAAAGCCGATGAAGATAAGCAAAAACGACAGCGTGATGACATGGTCCTTCAAGGCCGAGGAAAGCTTGCCGAAGCCGATGCCCGCCGCGATGCCGCCGACCATCATAACGGCGTTGGCCACGCCCGTCACGGCCGCGTCGCCCAGGTTGGCTTCGGCCAGGTGCGTGGACAGATTGCTGTTCGTCACGGTGTAGAGCAAAAGGAACAAAAAGGCCATCACGGAATAGTAGTACACATCCCTGTGCAGCTTTGTCCTTTTCTGCGCATGCTGGCGTTCCTTCGACGACGGCATGTGTCTTTTGTTATTCGGGACCGAATAGACGGCCATGATCAGAACGGGCACGGCAAGCAGCAGGAGGATATAGCCGCCGTACCAGACGAGCCGCGTCAGAAAACCCCCGACGACGCTCAAAAATATGCAGCCGCCCGCCACGAACGAAAACTGGAGCCCGCTGATGAAACGGCGTTCCTTCTCCTCAAAGGTGTCGAACATGATGCTCACGGCGATGGGGACGAGAAACCCCTCTCCCGTTCCCATGATGACGTTGAGCGCGACGAACTGCCAGAAGGCCGTGTGGAAGAAAATCGGCAGCAGGCCGGTCAGCGACAGCATCGCCAGGCCAAAAATGACGGAGCTCTTTTTCGAAATTTTGTTATAGCGCGTGAGCAGCGCCGATATAACGCCGCAGATCGCCACCAGAAGGCTCGGCAGCAGGATCACCGTCTGGATCGTCGCCAGCGAGTAGTCCGGGAAAACCTGCCCGTGCAGCAGGTCGATCCCGATTGTCAGCGCATACTGGGGCATCTGAAGCGACGCGATCAGGAAAATTGTCCACATCAGAAGCTTGCGCTCTTTTGCAACCTTAAACACAGCATCACACCTCACGTATTGACTATGACTCGGCGCCCGCGGGCAGCGCTTTCTCCTTTTTCGTCCGCCGGCGCGTTAAAATCGCGATCACGAGCCCCAGGGCGAGAACAACGCCCGACACAAAAAGATACCTGAATACGGTCGAGTCCCTATACAGCGCGTTCGTCAGGTTCGTAAAGAGAATCGGCGACAGGAACCCGCCCGAGCTCGGCGCGACGCTTGAGATAATGAGCGTCGCCGTCGCCGAGTTCGACGTGTCGACAAGCGTCGACACCGAATAGATGCATCTGGGCAGCATGATGCTCAGGGACATCCCGGCCAGGAAGACGCCGATCGTGATCAGGACCAGCGACGCGGCAAACAGCCCGATGAGGAGATACCCCACGAAAACGGCGGCGCAGGCCATGACCATGACCATGTCGCCGAACCGGTTGGAAAGCCGGCCGAAAAACAGGCCTGACAAAACGCCGCCGCCCATCTGGACGGCCACCAGGATGCCGGAGGTGGCTGAGTCGCCCAGCTTTTCTATGTGCGTGGATATGTTGGTGCTGCAAACCGTATAGATCATCATGAACAAAAAGGCAATCGCCGCGTAGTAAAATATGCGCGGATTGAAATTCGATTTCTCCGTATAGCTCCCGGATATCTTTGCCGACGGCGATTTGTAGTAGGGAACCGTGAAAAAGGCGAGGACGGCGACAGGCAGTCCCAGAAGAAGGACGATATACCCGCCGTACCACATCGCCGTGGCCAGCAATCCGCCCGCCAGGCTGAACAGGATGCCGCCGAGATTGATCGACGACGTCTGGAATCCCGCGACTCTCTGGCGCATTTCGTCGTCGAAGTTGTCAAACAGCAGTCCGAAGGCGTTTGTCACGAAGCAGCCGCACGATATGCCCAGCAGCGCGCTCAGCACGATCAGGTTCCAGAATGCGCCGTGCTGCACGATCGCAAACAGTCCGGTCGCCGAAAGCAGGACAAGGCCGAAAACAACGGCGCCTTTTTTTGTGACAAGCCCGCGGTTGATGAGAAAGGCCACAACGGCGGACGTGAGCGGCCAGAAGAGATTCGTCATCCCCATGACCGTCTGGACCTGCGCGAGCGTCCTTTCCGGGAACGCCTGCGTCTGAATGAGATGGATGGCCGGCGTCAGCGCGAGCGACGGCATCTGCACCAGCGCGATGATCAGCATCGTCCACATGAGAACGCTCTGATTTTTTTTGAGAACGGATCCTTTTAAATCACCTCTCACGAATTTGCCTCCTGTTTTTAAAGAAACGCTGTGCGCAGGTAAGCGCGCGTTGCTTGATTATATAGTCATCTGAGGACAGGCCGTCCCGGCTTACGCGCCGCTGCGGGCGCTTTCGACAGGGCCGTCCCTCCGCCTTTTTGCCCGCAGCGCCGTCAGCGCCGCGAGGATGACGGCCAGACCCATCGCGACGACCGAGACGAACTGGTATCTGAAATTCGTGGAGTTCGGGACGATCGCGTTCGTCAGGTTCGTGAAGATGACCGGGGATAAAAAGGACCCCATACCCGGACCGAGCCCGTTGATCAGCGACGACGCGACGGCGGACGAGCGCACGTCAACGCAGTTGGACGATGAAAAAATACATTGGGGTCCCAGCAGGCTGATCGAAACGCCCGCCAGAAAAACCCCGACAAACGCGCAGGGAAGCGACGCGGAGAAGACGTTCAGGATCGTCATCGCCACGCCAAGGACAAGAAAGGCTATTGCCAGCAGATAGTCTTTGAATACCTTGGAGAGCCTTCCGAATATGAAGCCGGTACACGCGCCGCCGACCATCTGAAACGACGTCAGGGTTCCGGCAATTTTCGTGTCGCCCATTCCGGCGTTGGCAAGGTGAACCGCGAGGTTCCCGCTGCAGACGGCGTACATCGTCATGAACAGCAGGACGATGGCCGTGTAGTAAAAAATGTCCGGATGGAGTTTCGACTTTGTTTTGGGCCGGTCGCCCCGCTTGACGATCTTTCTTTCTTCCTTCGGCAGCGCAAACAGGGCCAGCAGTCCGAGCGGAATGCCGGCCAGCATGACAAGATACCCGCCGTACCACTGCCAGGCCGCGAGAAGCCCGCCGAAAAAGCCGCACAATATGGCGCCGACGCTGACGAAAATGGATTGATACCCCATGATCCTCTGCCGCTCGCCCATTTCGAACTGGTCCATAATGACGCTGATGATCGTTGTCAGGTAACAGCCGGACGCGATGCCGCTCAAGATGCTCAAAACGACCAGGTGCCAAAACCGCGTATGTAAAAATTGGGACAGGATGCCTGTCGCCCCGAGAATAAAAAGCCCGATCACCACAACGTCTTTTTTTGTGAGGAAGCCGCGCCGGATTAAAATCGCGGTCAGCAGCGAGACGCAGGGCATCACAATGCCCGACAGGGACAGGACGGTCTGGATGCTCGCCAGGGTATACTGCGGAAACGCCGTGGTCGCAATCCGGTTGACCGCCGGCGTGATCGCCATGCCGATCATATGCATCAGCGATGCCATGAAAACGGTCCACATGACGAGCTTTTTCTGTTTGGACAAGTCTGCTTTCCTCCCTATAGGTACAAGGCTACATAATTGCTATCATTTTATTTGATATTTCGCATAATTGCAATCCATTGTTTTTGTAATAATAGGCAAAAATAAGCTCGCCTTTTTGGCGAACTTATTTGGGCTGTCGAAGATTTGCTTTAAAGGGGTTTTTTGGCCAATTCGGTTCGTGCGGTTCGTCCGGATTTGCCGTGACCTTACCGCATAGGCCCGAGCTTTGCCAAAACCTCGGTGAAATACGTCGGCAGCTCGGTGGACAGCTCAATGCGCTCGCCGGTCCTGGGGTGGACAAACATGAGCTGTCTGGCGTGAAGGCACTGTCCGGCAAGACCCTTTTCCGGCTTTTTTCTGCCGTAAATGAGATCGCCCAGAACCGGATGGCCGATGTGGGCCATGTGGACGCGGATCTGGTGCGTCCGGCCCGTCTCAAGCCGGCACCGGATGTGGGTGTACCCGTTATAGCGGCCGAGCACCTCGTAGTGCGTGACGGCGCCGCGCGCGTTTTTGTCCGTTACGGTCTGGCGTTTTCTGTCCCGGGGATGCCGGCCAAGCGGCGCGTCGACGGTACCCCCGTCGTCTTTCAAATTCCCCACGACGACGGCCTCGTAGATCCGGGACAGGCTCCTGCTTTTCAGCTGGGCCGAGAGCGAGCGGTGCGCCAGGTCGTTTTTTGCGGCAATGAGGAGTCCGGACGTATCCTTGTCGATCCTGTGGACAATACCCGGACGCTTTTCTCCGCCGATCCCCGAGAGGCTGTCGCCGCAGTGGGCGAGCAGCGCGTTGACGAGCGTCCCCTCCGGATGGCCCGGCGCGGGATGCACCACCATGCCGCGCGGCTTGTTCACAACGAGCACGTCCGCGTCCTCATAGACGATATCGAGCGGGATATCCTGCGCCCGCGCCGACGTCTCGGCCGGCTCGGGCAGACGGACCTCGTATAATTCCCCCGCCGCGATACGACGGTTTTTCCGCGCCGGTTCGCCGTCCAATCGGACGCACCCGTTTTCGATCAGCCTGGCCGCGGCGCTCCGGCTCAAGTCGCCGAGCCTTTCGGCCAGAAACACATCCAGGCGGACGCCGTCCGTGTCGGCCTCAAGCAGGATCGGATCCACTGTCGCTCTCCGCGGTCTCTTCCGCGGACGAGGCCTGCCCGGAGGAGGCATCGCCGGCGGATGTCTCCGCGCCGCCGCCGGCCGCGCCGTCCGCTTTCCCTTTCCTCTTGCCGGTAAACAGCTGTCCCCACGAAAATTCCTTGATGAGATCGTCCCGCTGGAAAAGGTAATAGATGCAAAAGACGATCCCGCCGACCGTTATAAACATATCCGCCACATTGAAGACGGCGAAGCGGACAAACTCAAATTCGAAAAAATCCACGACATACCCGAAAAGCGCGCGGTCGATCAAATTCCCGAAAGCGCCGCCGAGCACGCATGCCAGGGCAAGCCGTCCGACCGGCTTGATTTTGCTGCCATACCGCGCCAGCAGGAGGACGAGCAGGACAATCACGACGAGGGAGACGCCGACAAGCACCCAGCGCATGTCCCGCAGGAAGCTGAACGCCGCGCCCGTGTTCTCGACGTAGGCCAGGCGAATGACGCCGGGGATGAGCTCCGCCGTCTTGTCGGACGACAGATGCATTGACATGAAATATTTGCTCGCCTGGTCGAGCAGGACGATCAGCGCCGAAATGATAAAATATATCAATAGGCTCCTCCTTCGGTTTAATGGGGGCATAACCCCCCTATAAACGCCCGTTTATGATTCCGTTACCGCCGACAGGCACCTCGGGCACAGTTCGGGATGCTCTCCGCTTTCTCCGACCCGTTCGTCATGCGTCCAGCAGCGCGCGCATTTGGGCGCCTCGCTGGCGTTTACCGCGATGACCGCGCCCTTGAAGTCCTGCGACGCGTATCCGTTCCCACCGCCGTTTACGACGGTGACCTTTGAGACGATAAAAAGCTTTGTCAGGTCCGCGTCCCTGAGCTCGCCGAAGGCCGCCGCGCCCGTCTCGTCGAGACAGATCGTCACCTCCGCGTCGAGGGGCTTGCCGATTGTCTTCGCGGCGCGCGCGAGCTCGAGCGCCTTGTTGACGTCCGAGCGGAGCGCCAGGATCTTGTTCCATTTCGATTCCAGGCCTTCGGCGTAATCGTAGCGCGGGTCGGCCTCCGGCATGGGATTGAAGAGCACGCTTTGCGCGTCGTCCGCGCTCCGGTGCGGCATGGCCGCCCAGATCTCCTCGGCCGTGAACGCGAGGATCGGCGCGAGCAGGCGGACAAGGCCGTCCAGGATCCTATAGATGGCCGTCTGGGCGCTCTTTCGCGAGAGGCTGTCGGTCGCGTCGCAGTAGAGCCGGTCCTTGATGACGTCGAGATAAAAGCTTGACATCTCCACGGCGCAAAAATTGTGGATGCCGTGGTAGATCACATGGTATTCGTACCGGTCATACGCCGCGCGCACTCTCTCGACGAGCTTGTTCAGGC
>CAYMLM010000035.1:10420-17639 GCA_964391385.1 uncultured Papillibacter sp. | reverse complement strand
CATGGAAAAGCTCTGCCTGCTCCTGCTGCAGTCCAGCTTCGAGGAGACGGAGGAGGCGAGCCTCGCCGCGCTCAGTCCCGACTGGCTGCTGCTGTACTATATCTTCGACGATATGGACAGCACGTTCGTGGGCAACAACGTCTATTGCTTCAACGCGTTTAACACGTCGAGCACCTCGAATCCGCCGGACGTCCCCGCGCTCGTGACGCCGCTGTTCAACGAGCCGTTCTCAGCGCAGGTCTGCGCGAGCGGCTTCTCGGACGTTCTGGCCGAGATAATAAACGAGAACTTTTTAAGGGAGATCGCCCACGAGACGGAGATGCTGCCCGAAAACGTCACGGTGTCGGCGGCCGTGCGCCACATCATCAACTACAAGGGCCGCCGCGAAAACGGCAAAAAAACGCACATCACGGTGCTCGACCTCGAGCCGGCCAAGGTGACGCAGGCGACGTGGCTGACGGCCGAGACGGTGAGCGACTGGATCGACGGGTCGCTCGACCCCGATCAGATCACCGTCGTGCACATGACGACGGGCGAGTTCAACGGGAAGCTTGAGGATTTGGGCGAGACGTACGACATGATCTACATCGGCATGTCGACCGAGTCGATGAACACCTCCGGCGGCGCGACGGTCTACAACGACGCGTCGATGAACGGCCTCGTCTATACCAATATCGGCGACCTGTTTTACGCCACCATCGAGATGGCCGGCATCCGTGAGCAGGATTACGTCTGGGTCGACGGCGTCAAGGCCATCGACGGGACAGAGGACTCAAACGCCAACCTCTTCCGCTTCTCGGGCAACGACATCACCGAGACAAAGGTCTCGGAGCTGCAGAAATTTGCGCGGGCCGGCTATCCGATCATACTCGCCGACGGTTTTATATCCGCCGGGGGGATCAACACGGGCCGCGTTGACAACAGCTCCTACATGTACGAGGCCGTGTCCGGCATATACGGCGCTTACGGCAACGTGATGCCGGAGTCGTACGCAGACGACCTTGACAACGCCGACGAGGTCATCCGGTACTTAAACGTCTCAAAGCCCTCGCTGGATATTCTCTCCAAGCCCATCGACTACGAGGAAGTGACGGGCGCCACTCTGACGGCGGACGCCGACGGTTACTACTATTTAGAGTACGTTTTCACAATCGGCAATATTACGGATCCCACGCCGATCTCGACGACGTATGACTGCCGGCTGTATATCGACATCAACGCCGACGGGCGGTTTGCCGGCAGCGAGGAGCTGGGCGATATCGCCGTATACCGCCTGGACGACGGCTCGCAGGTCCTGCCCCTGACGGGCGGCGGCGGCGAGACGTACGCGCTCTCGGCGGACATCGGGTACCGGGTCACGCGGCAGATGCCGGACGACTACGTCGGCATCATCCCGTGGAAGCTCGAGGTCATCAAGAACGGCGCCGACCAGATCCACGCGTCGGCGGAAGGCTTTACGCGCATTGCCCCGGGTCCGGACAGCAAAGAGACCGTTTCCGTCCTGCAGATCATGCAGTCCGGAACATACTACAGCGAACTGAACCTGAGCAACAGGGATAGTGATATTGTTTCACGCAACAGCATATACCAGCAGCTTATTAGCAGTCTGCAGGATTTCAATATCAGCATCGACGCCATGGAAAACGACGAGCTGGAGAGCCTGGGCAGCTCCGACGAAATTTTCAGTCATCTCGACGGCTACGACATGCTGATCATCGGCTTCAACGACTGCTATGACGGCATCGGCGACGACAGCGCGGAGGCCATCGTCCGCTATATCGCAACCGGCAAGAGCGTGCTTTTCACGCACGACACGACGTCGCTGTCTCAGGTGCCGTACCGCGATTATCCGATGGCCACGCTGGGCGACCCCCCTGACACCATCGAGCTCGACGGTACGGACATCGTCTGGAACCAGACGACGTCGGGATACGCAAGCATCAACGGGAATGTCAACTGGTACGGCAGCTACTCGGCGACGCCTCCGCCGTATCTGGAGCAGAACAATCCCACGTATGTCGTCTTCCTGTCAACAGCCGTCAGCTCGTCAAACGAAAACGACTATTACAGCGCCCGGGCCGGCTCAAGCGGCAATTACGAGATCTATCGGATCAACAATATAGGCACCGGCTACAGCTCCGTCAGCGGGACAAAGCAGACGAACGTCTATTCCTCGACGTCGCTGGCGTCGTTTAAAAGCGCGCATTCGGGCACGATCGTCTATGTCTATTGCGCGCCCGGCGAAGCGGACGGCTGGTACAGGCCCAGCTGGTATAACCGGTACAGCATTAACGCGACGTGCGATTTCACAAAGTTTGTCAGCGGCACGCGCTATACCTGCGAAGACATGAGCTTTTCGTATGCTGCCGGCAGCAGGCCGGGCAACGCCGTGGCGATCAACAGCTCGAGCTACAGCTGGATTGCTTTCTGCCTTGCAAACGACAGCACTCCGAGCGGGTATTCCGTCGTAGGAACGTATGACGGCTCGACGTATATGATCGACGGCAGGCGCTATTACCCGCCCACAGGCGCGTCCTTTCCCAGCGGCATATTGTACGACAGGGTGCCTTCGGACCAGTATGAGCTCGGCGTTTTGCCCCATAACGATATCTCGTCCTACTGGGGCTACTATTTCAATACGGTCATCCGAGACGCGGTCGGGCTCGACCGCTACGGCGTCACGAGCACGATGGTCACACCGGGCGGGCAGCTCCTCAAGGATATCGTGGATACGGAGGATTCCATGTCCTACGAGGAAATCGACGCCGTACTCTCCTGCCAGCGGAGCGTGGCTTTCGCGCCGAACAGCGGACGCGGCTCGACGGTGGACGAATTCCAGGGCTATACAAACTACGCGCTCATCCGCTTCGCCGAAAGCAACAACTACAATTACACAAACAACAGCTACTATAACCGAGAAACGACAAACGTCTCCCAGGTCAACAAGGGCCAGATCACGACGTATCCGTACAACGTCAATACGGAGGCTTTCAGCGCCAGCGGCTCGTATATCGGCAGCGGCGGCAGCTACATGACGATCGGCAAAACCCACGAGCAGTATTTCCAGATCAACATGAACACGGACGACATCGTCGTGTGGTACTGCCTGTCGAGCGGCGGCACGGACAACAACTCGTATTACGACGACGTCCCGAACGACTGCGTCAATTCCTACTATATATACAACAAGGGCAACGTCACCTATTCCGGCGTCGGCCACTCGTCCGCCGCCGGCCTGTACGGGAGCGGCGCCACGCAGGAATATGTCAACGAGGCCAAGCTGTTCGTCAACACGATGATCGCGGCCTACCAGTCGGGCGAACAGAGGCCGAGAGTCAGCATCAAGCAGGACGCGCTCGGCACGGCCGACCTGAACGAGAAGTTCCTGCCGGTCGACGTCGGCGACGGGAACGGCGACGGCGTCGTGCTGGAGACGGAACTGGACGACATGGACGATATGGACGGCCGCATCATTTATTACAGGCTTTATGACCCGAACCTGGGCGTGAGCAAGTCGATCAGCGCCGCGTACTATGTCTCGGACGAAAACGGCGAACTGCAGATCGGAGAGGAAACCGTGTCGCCGCTCGTCGGAGAGGACGGCCAGGCGCTCACGACCTATCATGTCGACGGAACGGCGGCGGAAGAGCTCAGAGGCGGTTACGTATACATGTTCTATCTGCCCGACGAGTGTCTCAGCCGGCTTGCCGGCCCCGACGTCTATTCCATCCGCGTCTACGTGCAGATCACGACGACAATAGCCAATAAGCCGCCCCTGGAACCGGCGTACGATTCCGTCGAACTGAAAAAGATGCAGCTGTTTCCGCTTGTATAACCGCGGCAGGATATATGCAAAAAAATGCGCCTTCGTTTAGCCCTCAAAGCCGATTCAAGGCGCATTCATCATTTGCTCGGCAATTATTATATGGCGTCATGCCATTCGAGCCCGACGTACCCCGGCCCGGGGCCGAGTTCAAGGAATGGGGCTGACGCCCCATGACCGTTAAGCAGCCCAAAGAAACAGAGACAAAGGCAAAAGCATGCCGCTGTCTCTGTTTATGTTGTACAGGGGACTGTTTTCGTCCTTGTTATGAGAATTTATTCATACCGCAGCGCGTCGATGGGATTGAGACGAGCGGCCTTTCTTGCCGGCAGGTAGCCGAACAGGATGCCGATGGCGGCCGATATGCCGACGGCCAGAAGGATGGCGTCGATAGACGGCGTGACCGCCAGGTTCGGGTCGAGCGCCCGCTTCAGGATGACGGTCGCCAGAGCCGACAGGAGATAGCCGAAAACGATGCCCACGACGCCGCCGAGAGCGCTGAGCGTCGCGGCCTCGATGACGAACTGCTGCAGGATATACCGCTGCTTGGCCCCGAGCGCCTTTCGGATGCCGATCTCGCGCGTGCGCTCCGAAACGGACACGAGCATGATGTTCATGATCCCGATGCCGCCCACGACGAGCGAGATGGCGGCGATGGCGGCGAGCACGGCCACCATGACGTTCAGCATCGTCGTCATCATATCCAGGATCTCCGACATGCTGATGATCCGGTAGGCGTCCTCCGTACCGAAGACCTTATAAAGCGCGTCGCCGACGGCCTCCTTGGCCTCGGCAACATCGTCCTCGGAGACGAGCTGGAAGTTATAGCTTGCAATCATGCCCGTTGAAGACATCCGGGAAGCGGTCGTATAGGGGATGTACACGGCGTCGTCGCTGCCGCCCTCCTCGCTTTCGGACTCCTCGGCCAGCGCGCCGACGATCGTGAAGTTTACCCCGTTTAACCGGATCGTCTTGCCCACGGCGTCGCCGCCCAGCCACATCTTTGCGATATAGCTGCCGACGACGCAGACGTTGTTCCGGCTCAGGATGTCGGCATACTGGAGGAAGCGCCCGCCTTCGAGCTCGAATTTCTTCATCGAGTCATAAGACTCGCTGACCCCCGTGATGCTCGTCTCGCCGAGCGTCTGACTGCCGATCTTGACGCTGCCGTTCACGTTGACAATGGGAGTGACGTCCTTGAGGTAACCGGGGTTTTCGGCGACGAGCGCGTACATGTCGTCCGGCGTCACCTTTTCGGACGTCCCGGTACCTATGATCGTCACGGTCAGAAGGTCCGTCCCCAGGCTTTTGAAGCTGTCCTTCATGTAATTTTCCATGCCGTTGCCCATGCCGACGATGACCATCACGCCCGACACGCCGATGATGATGCCGAGCATCGTCAGGAAGGCGCGGACCTTGCTGGACAGGATGTTTTTGAGGGCCAGCAGAAACGTCTGATACAGGCTCATCGGCCGCCGCCTCCCCCGTATGCGCGCGCGGGGTCGGACTCCGCCGGGCCGTCGTAGACGATCCTGCCGTCGGACAGACGGATGATGCGCTCAGCCTCTGAGGCAATCGACGCGTCGTGCGTGATCAGAACGATCGTGTTTCCCTCCCGGTGCAGCTCCTGCATCAGGCCGATGACCTCTCGGCCTGTTTTGGAGTCGAGCGCCCCCGTCGGTTCGTCGGCGAGGATGACGGACGGCCGGCCCACCAGCGCGCGGGCGATCGAAACGCGCTGCTGCTGGCCGCCCGACAGCTGATTGGGACGGTTCGTCAGCTTGTCGGAGAGTCCGACGCGCTCGAGGACCGCAAGGGCGCGTTCGCGTCGCTGCCTTTTCGGCACGCCGGCATAGAGCATCGAGACCTCGACGTTTTCCTGGACGTTCAGCTTCGGCAGGAGGTTGTATTGCTGAAAGATGAAGCCGACCGTCTTGTTCCGGATCTCGGCCAGCTCGTTGTCGTTCATCCGGCCGACATTCCTCCCGGCCAGGAAATAATCGCCCGCGGTCGGCACGTCAAGGCAGCCGATGATGTTCATGCACGTGGACTTTCCGGAGCCCGACTGGCCCACGACGGCGACGAACTCGCCGCGGCTGATTGCGAAGCTGATGCCGTCTATGGCCCGGACAACCGTTTCGCCCATCCTGTAAATCTTATAAAGATTTGTGAATTCTATCAGGGGCGCCGTCATCCGGTTTCACCGTCCGACATGTCATCCAGCCGCTCTTCAGCGCGGTCGGTCCGCTCTCCGGCGTCCATCATGAACGGGAACGAATCGTAAGCGTCGGGCGTTGTGTCCGGAACGGCTATGATATCGCCCTCCCGGAGCCCTTCGGTGATGACGACGTCTTTGTCGTTTGACGCGCCGGACGTCACCTCGGTGTAGACATAGCCCTCGGGAATGCCCGCCTCGGCCGTCGCGGGGTCATACGCGTCCGATTTTAAAAGGACGAAATTGCCGCGCAGCAGCGCCCCGACCGGCACGGTCAGCACATCCGTCAGGGACGCCACGTTGATCGTCGCGTCGACGTTCATGCCGGGCAGGAGGCCTTCTGTTCCGTCGATGCGGATCGCGACGGGGTATGAGGTCACGCCGTTTACCGTCGTACCGCTGATGTTGACTCTCGTGACAACGCCGCTGTAAACGACGCCGTCCGAAGCCTCGGCCGTGATCGTGACGCCCTGCCCGGTTGCCACCTTTTTGATGTCCAGCTCGTCCACGTTCAAGGTGAGGGTCAGGTAGGACAGGTCGTAAATGGTGCACAGGCTTGTCCCTGCCGCCAGCGTGTCGCCTTCCTTGAAGTCCTTTTCAACGATGGTCCCCGAGATGGGGGAACGGATCGTATAGTCGTCCAGCTTGGAGGTCTGATTCTCAAGCGCCAGCTTGGCGTCGCGCACGGCGCTCTGCGCGGTCTCGAGCTGCTGCTGGATCGTGTCGCTGTGCAGGACGACGACCGTCTGCCCCTTCGTGACACGGGTGCCCACGACGGCCCGGAGATCGTCGACGATCCCCGCCATTGTCGCCGTGACGGTCCCTTCGTATTTATAGGCGAAGGTGCTGCTTGAGATGTTCGATATGCCGTTGATGGTGGCGTACGGCGTCTGCAAGGTCGTGAAAGCGCCGGGATTTTCGACCTCCACCGTGATCTCCCGGGCGATGACGCTGCCGGTGAGCACCGTGTCGATGGGGCTGACGTCCGTGACGGTGCCGCCGTACGTTTCAAACGTATCGCTGAGCGTCACGTCCGCGCTGTCGCCGACGCGGATGTCTTCGGCAAAGTCCCGCTGAAACAGGGCCGTGAAGGTCATTGTTTCGCTGTTGCGCACCGTCGCCAGCGGCTGGCCGACTGTGACGGCGTCGCCGATCTCGACGTTCAGTTCGGTGACGAGCCC
>CAYMLM010000035.1:6461-10410 GCA_964391385.1 uncultured Papillibacter sp. | reverse complement strand
CGCCCGCGGCCTTCATGTTCAGGTCCTCACGCGCCTCGAGCGCGTGGCTGTAGCTTCTTTCGGCGTCGGCCAGATTGTTTTCCGCCTGCTCGATGGAACCCCGGACGTCCGCGCTGTCCACGGTATACAGCACCTCGTCCTTGGAGACGATGTCGCCCTCCTCGAACGGCGCTGAAAGGATGTCGCCGCTGACGAGCGGCTTGATGGTGTATTCATCCGCCGGCTCCAGCGTGCCGCTCCCGCTGAGCGTCACGGTCATGTCCCCGCGCGAGACCGTATATGTTTCATAGCCGCCGGTGTCGGACGCCGCGCGGCGGAAACCCAGGAGCCTGGGCAGGACGAGCAGCAGGGCCAGAACAACGACGACGATCAAAACGATCGGCCATCTGCGCCGCCTGCGCTTTGGCGCCTCCGGGGTCGGATAGGCCGGGGCGTCGGGCGCCGCTTCCTCCGGCATTTCCGGCTCCCTCAGGTCGATGTCGCCCGCTGCGGCGGCCTCGTCCCCGCCGGGCAAACCGGCCTCGGCGTCAACGTCTCGCGGCTTATATTTCTTCTTTTCGCCCTTATCTTCCAGACCCATTGAATCAAACCTTTCGCCGAGTATGCCTTATTGTACCATAATATCATGGCAATATGAATTTATTATGAATGATTTAAAGCAAAACAAGTAAAATTCCAGCGATACGTGTTCCGGTCGGATCAATGTGTGATGGGCCAAAGCCCGGAACAGATTTAGCTGCGCGACCATATATTAGCATCGGGTAAATTTGTAACCCCGGGTAACCGTTGCACAAATCGCTCCGGATGGATATTCGGGAGGATTTAACGTCAGTCCGTCCAAAAAAACGCGCCGGTACTCCGTATAGGAACGAAGCTTTATGGGCGAAATGATCCGCTCAGGCGTCAGTTTGCGTCTTGCGCGCCGGTTATCTGAAGAAAAAAGGGGTGATCCATCTGAACGCCAAGCAAATGCCGCTCAATCGGCTGCCCATCGGGAAAAAAGCCAGCGTTTCGGGACTTTTGTCCGACGGTGCGACGAGGCGGCGCATGCTCGATTTCGGCATCATCGACGGCACCGAGATCGAACCGCTGTATAAAAGTCCGTCCGGCAATCCCGTGGCCTATCTGGTCAGGGGGGCCGTCATCGCGCTGCGGTCCGACGTATCGGACACCATACTGGTGTCGGTGACTTAAAAAATGGGGGGCGACGACGGGACATTTTGACTGTACATATCAAAATACGACGGAGTCGTCCCGCCTTCAAAACGGGAGAAAAGATATGGGACTGACTGGATCGTCAACAGGCGCCGGCGTATTGGACTGCTGCGGCCTGTGTGACGGGAAAACAAAGCATGAAGATATAACCGTCGCCCTGGCCGGCAATCCGAACGTCGGCAAAAGCACGGTATTCAACAGCCTGACGGGACTCAACCAGCACACCGGCAACTGGCCCGGAAAAACCGTCGCGAACGCGCGGGGCAAATTCCGTTACCGGGATAAAGGCTATATACTGGTCGATATCCCCGGTACATATTCCCTGATGGCAAGCTCCTCCGAGGAGGAGATCGCCCGCGACTTCATCTGCTTCGGCGAGCCGGACGCCGTCGTCGTCGTCGCCGACGCCACCTGTCTTGAGCGCAATCTCAATCTTGTGCTCCAGACCATGGAGATTACGGACAACGTCGTCTTGTGCGTCAACCTGATGGACGAAGCGAAGAAAAAAGGCATACGCATCAATCTGGCCCTGCTCTCGGAGAGGCTGGGCATCCCCGTCGTGGGAACGAGCGCGCGCAGCGGAAAAGGCCTCGACGCGCTGATGGAAGCGGTGCGCGGCGTGACGGACGGCGGCCGGTCGGCTGCGCCGCTGCGGCTTATTTACGACGATGATATCGAACGGGCCGTCTCGGCGGTGGCGTCCGGGATGGGCGGCAGCAGCCGGTGGTTTGCCCTCAAGCTGCTGGAAGGGGACAGCAGTCTGCTCGCGTCCCTGAAGGTATACCTCGGCTGCGACGTATCGCGGAACGTCGCGATCACGCGGGTGCTGGCCGCGGCGCGGGACGCGCTGGAGAAAGCCGGCATCACGCCCGAACGTTTCAGGGACATGGTCGTCTCCGGGATCGTCCGGGCCTGCGAGCGCATCTGCCGGGACGCCGTGACGTTTGAGAAGCGCGATTACGCGCGGCGCGACCGCAGGCTCGATCAAATCCTGACCTCCAAGCTCACCGGCATACCGATCATGCTCCTGCTGCTCTTCGGCGTGTTCTGGATCACCATCACGGGGGCCAATTATCCGTCGGGCTGGCTGGCTGACGGCCTTTTCTGGGTGGAGGCCAGACTCGGCGATTTTTTCATATGGATTTCGGCGCCCGAATGGCTGCGCGGCATCGTCGTCGACGGCTTGTTCCGCACGCTCGCGTGGGTGGTTTCCGTCATGCTGCCGCCCATGGCGATCTTCTTCCCGCTGTTCACGCTCCTGGAGGATTCGGGCTATCTGCCCCGCGTCGCGTTCAATCTCGACAATTTCTTCCGCAAGGCGTGCGCGCACGGCAAGCAGGCCCTCACGATGTGCATGGGCTTCGGCTGCAACGCCGCGGGCGTCGTCGGCTGCCGCATCATCGACTCGCCGCGCGAACGGCTGATCGCGACCATCACGAACAGCTTCGTCCCCTGCAACGGGCGGTTTCCGACGCTTATAGCCGTCATCACAATGTTTTTCGCGGGCGCCGTGGGCGGGGCGTTTCAGTCCGTCGTCTCCACGCTGACGCTCACGGCGGTGATCGTCCTGGGCGTCGCGATGACGGTATTCATCTCAAAGCTCCTGTCCAAAACCATCCTCAAGGGATTGCCGTCGTCCTTCAACCTGGAGCTGCCGCCCTACCGGCGGCCGCAGATCGGCAGGGTCATAGTCCGCTCCATCCTCGACCGGACGCTTTTCGTGCTGGGCCGGGCTGTCGTCGTCGCCGCTCCGGCGGGCGCCGTCATCTGGATTCTCGCCAATATACATGTCGGCGGCCCGAGCCTGCTGGCGCACTGCGCCGGCTTCCTCGATCCCTTCGCGCGGCTGATGGGGCTCGACGGCATCATTCTCATGGCCTTCATCCTGGGCTTTCCCGCCAACGAGATTGTCGTGCCGATCATCATCATGAGCTACATGGCGACCGGGTCGCTGACAGAGCTCGGGAGCCTGTCCGAGCTCCGCGCGCTGCTCGTCGCCAATGGCTGGACGTGGCTGACCGCCGTGTGCGTCATGCTCTTCTCGCTCATGCACTGGCCGTGCGGCACGACCTGTATAACGATCAAAAAGGAGACGCAGAGCTTAAAATGGACGGCTGTTTCCATCGCGGTTCCGACATTGACAGGCATCGTCGCCTGCATGATCGTCGCAAATACGGTTCGTCTTATCGGTCTTGCTTAGGCGGCTCGAAATGTCCGAAAAGAAGGGGAGAGCTTTCATATCGGAAGCTCTCCCCGTAACGTTCGATTCAAAGCTTTTTTTTCCGGAACAAGAGCACGGACGCGGCCAGAAGCGCGACGATATACCCGAGCGTTGCCCAGATGGTGACTGCCAGGTCCGCCGGCGCGGCCCCGCCAGAAAGGAGCGCCGCGTTTTTCGACGCCAGCGTTGCGGGGTTAAACCGCACAAGGGCCGGGAAGCTGTTTAAAACGAGCAGGACGACGAGCGCGCCGGCCGTCGCCAGGAGTCCGCCGTAGCTGCCCGGGGCAAGCGTCGAGGCGAAGAGCAGAAGCGCGAGCAGGAATGCGCCGAAAAGCCACAGGAGCAGCATTGAATAAAAGAGATTCGGCAGCGCCCCGTTTCCGAACAGGTACGCCGTGTACCCGACCGCCGCGGCGGCGCTGAGCGCGTATCCGGCCGACCACACGGCGAGCGCCGAGGCGAACTTCGAAAGGATCACGGCCGGACGGGACAAACCCTTGGCCAGCAGGACGA
>CAYMLM010000035.1:0-6451 GCA_964391385.1 uncultured Papillibacter sp. | reverse complement strand
AGAAGACGGCATACGAGATAATGAGCGGTGACTGGAGTTCAGACGTGTGTCTTCGATCTTTGAAAAACTGCGCGTAGGCGTCGAGCGCCGTCGGCTCGGGGATCGTCAGGGTTATCCCCTCGATGCTCATACCGCCGAGGATCTCGGGCAGGAGCTTTGCCAGAAGCGGGCTCATCATGCCGAACAGGAACAGGACGGCCGTCAGGATGAGCGCCTTGTAGCTGCGCAGCTGCTCTGTAAACTCCTTTTTTGTAAACGCGTAAAAGCCGTTCATTGTATCGCCTCCAGAAACACATCCTCAAGGGAGGGCTCGAGCACCTCGAATTTTATGACCGGGATCTTCTCGGCCGCGAGATAGGACATCAGCGCGAAGCTGTCCGCACGGGCGTCGTCGAGGCGGACGACGACGCCGCCGCCCTCCGCCTCGGCCTGCCGGACAGGCCCCTCGGCACTGAGCCTTTCAGCCAGAGCCTGGGCGCTGTCTCTGGCGGCCGGCTCTATGAGGACCTTGTCGCACCTGAAAGCCTTTTTTACCTCGGAGAGCCTGCCGCTTAAAACAAGCCTTCCGCCCTCCAATATGCCGATCTCGTCGCAGACGCGCTCCACGTCCGAAAGGATGTGCGTCGAGAAGACGATCGACGTGCGCGCTTTCGCTACGGACAGGATGTCCAGGATCTCCTTTCGGCCGACGGGATCGAGCGCCGACGTCGGTTCGTCGCAGACGAGGAGCGCCGGTTTTCCCAGCAGCGCCTGCGCGATGCCCAAGCGCTGCTTCATCCCGCGTGAGAAGCCGCCGATTTTTCGATTGACGCCGCCGAGGCCGACGAGCTCGAGCAGCTCTCCCGTGCGCTTTTTTATCTCGGCGGGCTTAAGCCCCGAGATCTCGCCGCAGAGCTTCAGGTATTCCCTCGGCCGCATAAAGCCGTAGAACTCCGGGACGTCCGGCAGGTATCCGACAAAACGGTTAGTCTTCGAGCTGCCGTAAACGACCTTTTCGCCGCACACGGAAACAGAGCCGCCCGACGCCTTGAGCAGTCCCAGAATTATCTTCATCGCCGTTGTTTTTCCCGCGCCGTTTTTGCCGATGAGGCCGAAAACGGAACGCTCCCCGACGCCGAAGCTCAAGTCGCGGATGACCTCGAGCGCGCCGAAGCTCTTGGCCACATGCTCCAGCCTCAAAGTTTCCATCACTCGTCACCCTTGCCGATCGTAAAATATAAAATCGGTCCGATGATGTTGACGAGAACGACGACGACGATCCACAGGACCCTGTTGCCGGCTTTATACGTTTCGTGGCGAAGGATGTGGACGAGAGCGGCGATCATAAGCCCCAGCTGGATGACGGCGACCGGGATGAGAAATGGGATATACGGCGTGAGAACTGAGAGGTCTGACATGATGGATCCTTTCCTTTCCGTTTTGTTTTGCTGTCAATCAAGCGCCTCCAGCCGTTCCGAAAGGCGTCGGAAACGCGCGTTTTCATGAAGGGCGGCAAACGCGGGGTTGTGAAGGACGATTTCCCTTAAATCCTTTTTGATGAGTTTTTCGCTTCGGGGAACGCCCGTCCCAAGGTTTTTTGTGTTGTAATACGCCTCCAGCCGGTCGAAAAAGTCCCCGCCTTTGAGCTTCAGCGGATATGTGGCCCGGTCGGTCGCGATATCGGTGTACGACTCCAGCATATCGAGGGCCCTGTCGGTCTCGCCGGCCGCCGCGAAAAGCCCCGCGGCCGTCAGGTACAGTGCAAAGTAGTGATGCGGCTGGACCTGCCGCAGGCCGACGACGGCCCCGGCCTCGAGCGCAAGGCGCAGCCAGGCCTCCATTTTCTCCGGGTCGCCGGCATGGAGCGTCATCAGGTCCGGGACGGCTGCGAACGCGCCGACGATGCTGTGGAAGACAAACTGCTGCAGAAGGCCGACGGCCCGGTCCCTGTCGCCCTTGAGGATATAGGCCTTGGCCAGGACGGGACCCGGCGCCAGCGCCTGCTCGTCGCAATCGTCCAGCAGGTCGATGGCGGCGGACGCATCGCCGAGCATCAGGCAGCAGTATGCCCGAAGCGACAGGGACTCCTTTGCCAGCCTCGCGTCGCCGCTCTCCTTTTCGACGCTCTCTAAAAGCTCCGACGCTTCGCGGAGGACGCCGGCCGTCTTTTCGGGGCTGCCCGCGAGCATCGAATGGTTGACATAAAGCTGCGCCATTGAGAAAAGCAGATGCCAGCAGGAACGGTATTTCCGGATCGTTTCCCGGCACTCCTGACGGACCGTGTCGAACGGCTCGGCCGCGAACGCCTCCGAAAGGCGGACGTAGAGTCTGCGGGCTTCCTCCTTCGTCATCTGGGCCTCGTAGCCTAAAAGCTCGTCGACGCTTGCGTTGAAAAACGACGCGAGCACCGGCAGCATCAGGATGTCGGGGTAGCTCTGGCCGGACTCCCATTTGGAGACGGCCGGCTTCGACACGCCGAGATAGCAGGCCAGCTCTTCCTGCGTCAGGCCCTTCTCCTTCCGCTTTGCCGCGATGAATGCGCCGATATTGATTCTGCCCATGCGATCACCTCACGCGACCAGTATAAGACGCAGACAATGAATATTCAATGGAGCGGACGGAAACTTTTGTTAATAATATTAACCACGGGTTAACTCTGTGAAAAGGGCGCGGCGGTCGTTGCGGCAGCCGCTTGCGCCGGTCTGCCGCCGCCGGCCGCGAATCCCGGCACGACAAGAATAAACGGACATATTTCATGGAAAAGGAGACATACTGGACACGATGCAAAAAGGAGGGCCCTTATGGCACAGTTAGGCAACCCGTTCGTCGGGAACGTTCCCAAACAGCTGAGCGAGGGCGAGCTGATTCAGGCGCTTCGCGTCGATCTCGCCGGCGAGCTCGAGGCGATCATCGGCTACGAGGCGCACGCCATGGCGACAGACGATCAGCGCGTTAAAAAAATCCTCACGCACATCGCCGACGAGGAGCGGCAGCATGTCGGCGAGCTTCAGCAGCTGTTATATCTTTTAAGTCCGAACGACATGGAAAAAATGGAGATGGGCAGGCAGGAGGTCATGGCGCAGCAGCAGTCAAATTTTCAGTCGGCGATGCAGTGAAAAAAACCGGAGACGATCCGACGGATCTCTCCGGTTTTTTTATGGCTTTAAATATCCCGCGGCGAGCGGACACGCGGGCAGCATGGTCCTGCGCAGCTTACAGGGAAGCTGCCGAAGTCATAACAGACCACTGCCGTCTTATCATCTCTGGTTATATTTAATTGTTTACTTATAGTTAAGAGATATTTCACGCAAGTCATCATTTTGCTTTATAATTTATTCAATGACATCGCGTAAGTGCAATATCCGCCGCAGCACAGACTGAAAACAAATGCGGAAAGCCGTAACACCTGGAGGAAACCAAATGAAAATCACCCGTTTCGAAGATTTGGCAGCAGAAGCGAAAAAAATGAAAGTCAAAACGATCCTCGCCGTCGTCGAGGCGCAGGACGAGCATACGATCGAGTCTGTGGTAAAAGCCGCGAGCGACGGTCTGATGACACCTGTTCTCATCGGCAATTCAGCAAAAATCAAAGAACAGCTGGCGCGCTGCGGGGCCCGGGCGTCCGAGTTTAACATTGTGACATCGAATGATGCGGACGAATCGCTGGCAAAAGCCGTCGAACTGATCCATGACGGGAAGGCCACTGCCGTCATGAAGGGCAAGCTCGAATCCGGGCAGTTTCTGAAAGCGATCGTAACGAAGGAAAACGCGCTGCTGACCGGAGCCAAGCTGTCGTTGATTGGGTTTTTCGAGACGCCGAAATACCACAAATTGTTTGCCGTCAGCGACATGGGGCTCAATACATATCCCGATCTTCCGGGGAAGAGGATCATCGTCGAAAATGCCGTGAAGCTTCTGCACGCCCTCGGCAATGACCGTCCAAAGGTCGCCGTTCTCTCGTCCGTGGAAAAAACGAACCCGAAGATGCCCGACGCCGTCGACGCCGAGGCTTTGAAGCGTATGAACCAAAACGGCGAAATCAGCGGGTGCATCCTGGAAGGCCCCATATCCTTCGACCTTGCCACAAGCCGGGATTCGGCCCGGATAAAGGGCTATGAAAGCCCGGTCGCGGGTGAGGCCGATCTGCTCGTGGCGCCCGACATCGTGTCGGGAAATATACTCGCCAAATGCCTTACCGGATTCGGAGACGCCCGCACGGCCGGCGCGGTCCTCGGCGCGAAGGTCCCCGTCATTTTGACCTCCCGCTCCGCGGAGGCCTCGGACAAGTATTATTCCATCGCTCTGGCCGCGTGCGCCGCCGCGGATTATCAGCTGCGTTGAAGGAGCGTGCGATATGGAGAAGAAATTCAGGATGCTGGCTGTCAACCCGGGCTCCACATCCACAAAAATCGCCCTCTATGACGACGAGGACGAGGTGTTCAGCGAGACGATCAAGCACGACGCCGAGGCGTTTAAGGCCTTTCGGGACATACAGGATCAGCTTGACTGCCGGCGCGATATGGTAGAGAAAACATTGACGGCGAAAGGATATACCTTGACGGACATCGACGTGTTCGTCGGCCGCGGCGGCGGCATTCGGCCTGTTTCCGGCGGAACATACGAGGTCACGGAGCTCCTGGCCGAGCATGCGAGCCAGGGTATGACGGGCCACCCGGCCCAGCTGGCCTGTCAGATCTGCAGGCAGTTTGCCGTGAAATACGGCAAAAAAGCCTTTGTCGTCAATCCGCCCGACGTCGACGAGTTTGAAGACATCTCGCGTATCACCGGTATCAGGGGCGTTTACAGGGAGAGCCATATCCACGCCCTCAATCAAAAGGAGATCGCAATCCGGTTCTGCGCCGCGCGGGGCCTCAAATATGAAGACGTCAATCTCGTCATCTGCCATCTCGGCGGCGGCATTTCCGTCACCGCTCACAAAAAAGGCCGGATGATCGACTCGAACGACATCATCAAGGGCTCCGGGCCCATGACGCCGACACGGGCCGGCGATATGCCGTATATGAAGATCGTCGACATGGCCTACAGCGGCAGCTACACGAAGAAGCAGCTGACCGACAAGCTCAACAAGGACGGCGGGTTTATGGATCACTTCGGCACCGCTGAGGTACGTGAGGTCATGAGGCTTGCCGAGTCCGGCGATCAATATGCCGACACGGTCTTCCGCGGCTTCGTCTACCAGAATGCGAAATATGTCGGCGCGATGGCCGTTGCCCTCCGGGGAGAGGTTGACGCCGTCATCCTCACCGGCGGCATCGCCAACGGCAAGATTATTACCGACATGATGACGCTGTACATCGGATGGATTGCCGAGGTTGTCGTCATGCCCGGCGAGTTCGAGATGGAGGCTCTGGCTGCCGGGGCTCTGCGCGTCCTGCGCGGCGAGGAAACGGCGAAGCTATATACGGGAATCCCGGTCTGGAACGGTTTCAACGATTGACGGCTCATTGTCCTGTCATGGTCCCGCCCGCACTGCATTTTCCGCTTCATAACGCCGGGGAATAACCAACTTATCGTGCACCCTAATAATTTCATAGCGCATTTATCGCTTATAGATATTTCACAATGTTTCCCCCTTGGACTAAAATCTAGTTGTTGAAATTAACGCGATTTTACGCGTCGCGTCATCTGGTTTTGTTCATTCACGACACATTTCCGGTCGGACGTATCGCCGCGGATTTACGATTGTTCTTTACATATTTGTCAGTTCATCATAAATGAAAGGATGGGAAAAATGAAAAAAGTCACTGCTCTTCTGATTGTCCTGGTATTGTGTCTCTCTCTGGCTGCCTGCGGCTCCACCTCCGGCGGTTCTGCCGGTACTTCTGCCTCGGCCGGCACGGCCGACAGCGCGGCGCCCGCCAGCCAGGAACCCGCCAGCGCGGAACCCGCCGGCACGGGTGAGGAATCCGCCGAACCGGAACTCAAGACGGACACCTTGAAAATCGGCCTTCTTGTGCATACAACGGAGTGGTTTGCCGCGGTTGATATGCCCAACTATTACGAATTCAACGCGATGGTTGATTATGTAAACACCGTCCTCGGCGGCTGGCAGATCGGAGATACCCTCTATACGATCGAAGCCGTGAACGTGGATGGCCAGTCCGACAACGAGGCCCTGCGTGCCGGCGCCATCTCGCTTGTCGACGCCGGCGTCCAGTTCGTCGTCGAGACCAACGACTTCTGGGTCATGAGCTGCGAGGATATCTTTGAGGATGCCGGCGTTATGCACTGCTGCGCGTACCCCGTCTATGTCCCCGGCTATATGGGACCCGATAATCCCATGGCTTTTACCGCCTCGAACGGCGCGGTGGGCGATTATGCCTCCGCCTTCAACGTGCTCAGCGAGGTCTATCCTGACGCCAAGTCCGTCGTCTTCGTCAACGACGACAACGGTATCAATGAACTGCTGTTTGGTCTCATGAGCGAATACGGCCAGCAGTACGGCATTGAG
>CAYMLM010000034.1:0-18004 GCA_964391385.1 uncultured Papillibacter sp. | reverse complement strand
AGATAATGAGCGGTGACTGGAGTTCAGACGTGTGCTCTTCCGATCTGCCGGCAAAACGACGGTTTTCAACCTGCTGACGAAGGTCTACCAGCCCACGCGCGGGCGCATGCTTCTGGAGGGCAGGGACACGGGGGGCATGAACACCGCGCAGGCCAACCGCGCGGGCATCGCGCGCACCTTCCAGAATATCCGCTTGTTCAAGAACCTGACCGTGCTGGAAAACGTCCTTATCGGGCTGCACAACGAGATGAGCTACAACCTGGCGGAGGCGGTCTTCCGTCTTCGTCATTACTGGCGCGCCGAAAATATCGCAAAAAAACGCGCGCTGGAGCTGCTGTCGATCTTCAGCATGCAGGACATGGCGGAAACCGTCGCCGGCAGCCTGCCCTACGGCGCGCAGCGCCGGCTGGAGATCGTCCGGGCGCTCGCGACAAACCCGACGCTTCTGCTGCTCGACGAGCCGGCAGCCGGGATGAATCCGTCCGAAACGGGCGCGCTGATGGAGAACATCCGCAAAATCCGGGACACATTCCAGATTTCGATCCTGCTCATCGAGCACGATATGAACCTTGTCATGGGCATCTGCGAGGGCATCGCGGTCCTCAACTACGGGAAGATCATCGCGAAGGGGACGCCGGAGGAGATCAGAAACGACCCGGACGTCATCGAGGCGTATCTCGGAAAGAGAGGCGCGGACGCATGCTGACAGTGAGCAACATTAACGTCTATTACGGCCCCATCCACGCCATCAAGGACATCTCCTTCAACGTGCGACCCGGCGAGATTGTCGCGCTCATCGGCGCAAACGGCGCGGGCAAATCAACGGTTTTGAAGACGATCTCGGGCCTTCTGCGGCCGAAGGCCGGCAGCATCGCTTTCGACGGGCACGACATAACAAAAACGGACGCCCACAAGATCGTCCGCATGGGCCTGGCTCATGTCCCCGAGGGGCGCAGGATCTTTCTGCAGCTGACCGTGATGGAAAACCTCGAGATGGGCGCTTTCACGCGGAAATCCGTCGCGCCGGGCGACCTGGACGCCATATTCGCGCGGTTTCCGAGACTCAAGGAGCGCCGCAAGCAAATCGCCGGCACGCTTTCCGGGGGCGAACAGCAGATGCTGTCCATGGGCCGCGCGCTCATGAGCAGGCCGAAGCTCATGATGCTCGACGAGCCGTCGATGGGCCTGGCGCCCATTCTGGTCGAGCAGGTGTTTGAGATCATCGCCGAGCTCAACAAGGCCGGGACGACGATCCTGCTCGTGGAGCAGAACGCGGGCATGGCGCTCGACGTCGCCGACCGGGCGTATGTCCTGGAGACGGGGCAGATCACCCTGTCGGGCACAGGCCGCGAGCTCTCCTGCAGCGACGAGATCAAAAAAGCGTACCTGGGCGGCTGAAATCTCATAACAGACCCAGCGGGGGCATATGCCCCCGCTGTCTTTATTTATTGATATGTATTATTCGCCCGCCGCTTTGAGCTTATCGGCCTCTTCCCGCTCCAATACGGTATAGGCGACTTTGCCGACGAGCGTTTTGGGAAGCGCGTCGCGGTACTCGAACGCGTACGGCATGGCGTACTTCGCAATGTGCTTTTTGCAGTGCTCCAGGATCGACGCTTTGATTTCCTCGGTCGCCTCGGCATGCTCGCGCAGGACGACGAACGCTTTGATCTTCTGGATCTTGTACGGGTCCGGCACGCCGATCACGCAGCTCGTGAGCACCAGCTCGTGCGCCTCGATCACGTTTTCGATCTGGGAGGGATAGATGCTGTAGCCGGACGACACGATCATGCGCTTGATCCTCTGGCGGAAATAGACGAACCCTTCCTCGTCCATCGCTCCCAGGTCGCCCGTGTGGAGCCAGACCTGCCCGTCGTCATGCGTCTGCAGCGCCAGCGCCGTCTCTTCCGGATTGTTGTCGTACCCCCTCATCAGCGTGGGGCCGGTCAGGCAGATCTCGCCGTCCTCCCCGGGCGGGACCGTCTGGCGCGTCCCCGGTCTGACAATCTTGTAATACGTGTCGGGATACGGGATGCCGATGCTGCCCTCGACGTAGAAATCGCGCGGCGTGAGGCAGCTGGCCGTCACGCACTCCGTCAGGCCGTACCCTTCCCGGATCTGAACCGTCGCGCCGTGTGCCTTCAAAAATGCGTCGACCTTGCGCTTGAGCTCGATGGACAGCGAATCGCCGCCGCAGAAGACGCCCTCGAGCTGCGACATGTCCAACCCGTCGAGCTGCTCGATCCGGAGGAGCGCTTCGAAAAGCGTCGGGACGCCCATGATGTAGTGTGGTCGGTATTTTTTTAAAAGTCCGGCGTAGGAGGCGACCGAAAACTGCGGCACCAGGATGCCGGACACGCCGCTTGTAAACATGGTATGTATGCACACGCCCAGCCCGAAGCCATGGAATATGGGCAGGATCGTGAGGGATTTATGGCCGATGACGATGCAGTTGCCGGCGGCCGCCGTCTGCAGCGCCAGCGCGTTGAAATTGAGGTTTGTCAGCAGGATGCCCTTCGTCTTCCCCGACGTCCCGCCGCTGTACAGGATGGCCGCAAGCTCGCTTCCCGTCCGTTTCACGGCGTATTCCCCCGTAAACGCTCGGCCTTTGGCGATCAGGTCCTTCCATCGTATTATATTGCCGTGCGTTTTCATCCGCCGGATGCCCCGGCCTTTTGTCAGCCGGTAAAGAGGCTTTTTTATCCCGTCCAGTCCGTCGTCGATGCCGGCGAGGATGAGCAGCCGGAGGCTGATCCTGTCCCTTATGGCCTCGAATTTCGGGTAAAACTGGTCGAGCGTCAGGGCGGCTACGCTGTGGCTGCCGTTTATGTAGAAGACGATCTCTTCCTCGGCGGACAGCGGGTGCACCATGTTGGCCACGGCTCCGATCCTGTTGACGGCGTAAAACATAATGACCGCCTGAGGCGTGTTCGGCATGCAGATCGTCACGCGCTCATCCGCTTGGATCCCCGCGGCGGCAAGCGCGCGGGCGCAATTTTCGATTTTCTCGGCAAACTGGCCATACGTCGCCTGCGATCCGAAAAAATCGTAGGCCATGATGTCCGGGTGCTTCGCGGCCGATTCCAGTACGAGGTCGGCCATCGAGCAGTCCGGGTATTCAAGGTTTGCGGGGATATCCCCGTAGTGCCTGAGCCAGGGTGCGTTTAAAGCCATAATAAACCCCCCATACGCAGTATCGCATATAAGAATGTGGTATACCGCCTTTCAGGTAGTATACCACACAACGGCCGCGGACAACAACAGGAATATTGCCGCCGGCAGCCGGCGATAACTGTATGTCAGCCGGCTATCCTCGGCTCGCCGCGCACGTCGGCCAGCGTTTTGACCTCGCTGTGGCGGATCGGCTTCCATTCCACTTTTTTAAACAGCGCCACGAAGGCAATCGGGATATATGTAAACAGGAAGAGCGGGAACGTAAAAAGATACAGTATTTTCTTCACCGGTCTGCAGTGTATCCTTTTCCATTCCGAAATAAGGGTGATCAGGCCCAGCGCGAACAGCAGGAGATACGCGTTGAGTCCGGCCATCGCCAGGGATGCGACGGCGTCCGTAACGTCCGTGCCGATGAGAAGTCCGGCCAAGACCGCCATAACCGTCAGCGCGACGCTGCCGATCGTCAGAAACATGGCCGGCGCGATCGTCATCGTCATATCGTAGCCGGCGAAGCTCTTTTTCGTGACGGCCGTCCTGGCCAGCGACGCGCCGTATTTGCGAAACACCTGCAAAAAGCCTTTCGCCCAGCGCAGGCGCTGGTTCCAGGACTGCAGGAAGCTTGTCGGCTGCTCGTCATACAAGACGGCCTTTTTGCAAAACGCGATGCGTTCCCCGTTAATGATGCTGTGGACGGAAAACTCGATATCTTCCGTCAGCAGGAAAAATTTCCAGCCCCCGTTTTCTCTGACGACATCCCTGGAAACGAGAAAGCCGGTGCCCGAAACGGCGCAGCTTGTGCCCAGGAGCATTCTCGAATTGTTGAGAAACTGCGATTCCCGCAGGAACCACAGCGAGTAGCCGGCCGATATCCAGTTTGCGTCATAGTTTTTCGAGTTCCGGTAACTGGTGATGATCCGGTGACCTTCGGAAAACGTCCTGTTCATTTCGGAGATGTAGTTTTCATCGAGCAGATTGTCCGCATCGAAAACAAAAAATCCGTCAAACGCGTCCGGCGGGTAATCCTGTTCGATCCTGGAAAGCAGGAAATCGAGCGCATACCCTTTTCCGACCCGTTCTTTGTTAAATCGTTCGAAGACGACCGCGCCGGCTTTTCGGGCGGCCGCAGCCGTTTGGTCCGTACAGTTGTCCGCGAGGACAAAGACGGTCACAAGCTCCTTCGGATACGTCTGTCCGCGTATGCTGTCGATCAGCGCGGATATGACGGCCTCCTCGTTGCGGGCTGAAATCAAAACGGCATATCTGTGCAGGACGGCCGCAGCCATCTCCGGCCGGCGCTTTTTAAAAAGCGGCGTGAGCACATAGACGAGCTGGTATAAATAGCACAGTGTAAAAGCGATAGATATAATATGGTTGATCAGGCCAACGGTTTCCATTGTTACTCGACTCCTCAAGGCTATATGCAAACGTATATAAAACCTTTTTTACGGAATAAACAATGGCTTTCACAAATAGTTTATAATTGTTTCTGTTTTACATAGATATATTTGATATTTTTCGTAATCTTTTGTAGCTTTTTCATCCGCCCGGATGGAACATTCCCGACGCCCGAACGTCGCCGCGCCGCTTCCGCGGGGCTACAAAACAGGCCTTTATACGATCAGTTTCCGCCGGATCGACTGCAGGACGGCTTCGCCCGCTCCGCAGGCTCTGACATAGGCCTCGACGCCGCCGTACCTTTCATCAAAATGCGCCAGCAGCCGCTGCATGTTTTTGGGGCTCGTCCGGAAAAAGGGATCGGCAATGCTGACGGTTTCGTTTGGCCAGTACTCCAGAAACGTGCGTATCAGCTCCTCGTAGACCGGTGTCAGATAAACCTCCGAAACGCAGTAATCAGCCGTGATGTCGTCGTTTGAAACGCCGCAGATCCCCAGGAGGAGCGCCGAGATCATGCCGGTCCTGTCCTTGCCTGTGGTGCAGTTGAAGAGGACGGCACCTTCGCTCTGCGCGATGAGCGTCAGCGTCGTCAGGATCCAGTCCCGGCAGCCCTCCGCCATTTCAACGTATTTTTCGCCCCAGTCCACAAACGAGGAGACCGCGGGTCTTTTGCTCGTCTGCCTGGATGTGAAGGCAACCTGTTCGTTGAACGTGGGGCTTCTCAGATACCGGACCCACCCGGCGTCCTTCAGGACACTCGGCTGTCTTTCGACCTCCCGGTCCCCCCGGAAATCGATCGACGTTTTGATGCCGAATTCCCTTAAGAAAGTCAGATCGGCCTCTGTCAGCTTCAGCGGCGCCTCGCTGCGGATCAGCGTGCGGTACCTGGTTGTTCTGCCGTCCCCCGCCGGATATCCGCCGAGGTCCCTTGCGTTTTTAAGCCCGGTCAGGGGCAGTCTGCGGTAACATTTGTCCATATCTGTCTCCCGTATTTTTTCGTTTGCCTATATTATATCTGCGGCGCGTTGGTTATAAAAGATACGTGTGCGGTCCGGCGGGGATAAAATCTGATGACCAGTATACCATACAAAGCGAGCGCCGGCCCCGAAAAACGGCATTTTTAAGCCGGCCGTGGCCGCGCTTCCGCCGGGAAAGACTCTTTTTCATACAATTCGACAGCATTTGACATAAATATATGGTAAATTGTGGTCAATTCTGTGGATTTGTTGATAACTGTCATTCTTATTGAATAAATCGACGGCGTCCATTATAATATTTCTTGACGGAAAGCTCAAAACATGAACACATTATATTCGCATCGCGGATAAAGCACAAGGCGCGCAAGACGCCGCGGCTTTGAAGCGCTTCATGAAAGAAGGTGCACAATAACTTTGAATTTCACGAACTTACGGCTGGCCGTTTTGATCGACGCGGAAAACGTGCCGCGCAACTGCATCAAAAGCGTCATGGAGGAAATCGCCATTTACGGCACCCCGACGATCAAGCGCATCTACGGCGACTGGACCAATCCGGCCATTGCCGGCTGGAAGGCCTCGCTTCTGGAAAACGCCATCACACCCATACAGCAGTACAGCTATACGGTCGGCAAAAACTCCTCGGACTCCGCCATGATCATCGACGCGATGGATATTCTCTACACGGAGAAAACGGACGGATTTGTCATCGTGTCCAGCGACAGCGATTTCACGCGGCTGGCCATTCGGCTGCGCGAGGCCGGCCAGCGCGTGATCGGCGTCGGCGAAATGAAAACGCCGAGCCCCTTTATCGCCGCCTGCGATAAATTCACATATATAGAGGTCATTCGCGCCAATGCCATGGACGTCAAGCCGGAGGAAGAGGAAATCAACCATAAGCCGGCGGAGAGAAGCAAGCCGAAGCACCCCGTATCGGGCAGGAACCGCAATATCAATGTCCCGGAAGACGTAGTGCAGTTTATAGCCGACTCGATCTCCGACCTGTCGGAGGATGACGACTGGGTGTTCATGGGCGATCTCGGCAATCTTCTGCTGAAAAAGCGTCCGGATTTCGACCACAGAAATTACGGCTTTAAGAAGCTGTCCTCGCTCATCAAGTCGATCGACCGTTTCGAGGTCGATTTCCGGCACACGGCCGACAGGAACATCACGCACGTCTATGTGCGCGACAAGGAATCCTGAGCGTCGGCCGGGCGGGCGGCAGATGGAGTCTATGAATAAAAAAGTCAAAAAGCGCCGTCATACCGGTCTGATTATCTTCCTGCTGGTCATACTTCTGCTCGGCTTTCTGCTTTATGACAGCAACACGCGCATTGCATCAGACGATTACACGCTTTATTACGACAATCTGCCCGTTTCCTTCAACGGCTACCGGATCGCCCAGCTGACCGATGTCCACGCGGCCGATTTCGGCGACGGGTATGCGGGCCTGGCCGACATCGTCAGGAACGCGCGGCCGAACATTATCGTCATAACGGGCGACCTGATCGACTGCGCCGGCGATTTGGCCGCCGTCGAGCCGCTCGTAAAAAAACTCGCCGGGATCGCGCCGGTTTACTATGTGACCGGCAACCACGAGTGGGCTTCCGGCGCCCTGCCCGAGCTGTTTGACCTGCTCGGCACATATGGCGTCACCGCGCTCAGGAACGAATATGTTAAGCTGACCGTCGGGGACGACTCCATCGTTTTGGCCGGAGTCGACGACCCGAACGGCCCGAGAGATATGAAAACGCCGGAAACGCTTGTTTCCGAGATCCGCGGCCGGGAGGGCAATGCGTTCCTCGTGCTGCTGGCGCACCGGAACAATCAGCTGGACCGGTTCGCGGCTCTGGGCGTCGAGCTCGTCTTCTGCGGCCACGCGCACGGCGGCGTGGTCCGCCTGCCGTTTGTCGGCGGACTGATCGGGCCGTCGCTGGAGTGGTTTCCGGATCATACGTCCGGCGTCTATTCCGAAAGCGGCACGACGATGCTCGTCTCGCGCGGCATCGGCAACCGGACGGGGATCCCGCGGTTTTTGAACAATCCCCAGGTGCTTGTCGCCGTACTCAGGGCGGAATAAAAGGATGGAACGAAACAAACTCCCTTCGCATATGATGATGTTATCAGCATTTTAGGAGTGAGCGTATGTTTTGTTTCATCAGCGAACGCTTCAGCGAACCGACGCCGGATATTGACGATTTGATTTACGGCGACGCAGGGACGATCCCGAGCGAACGAAACTGTCCGGGATGAGCGATAAAATGGCAGAAAGACAGAGTAGTCCGGGGCCTGTGTGTGTGTTTTTATACGCCATTCGGCCCCCGCTTTACAACCGAATGTTTTCTCTGTATAATACAAGCCGCCTTGCTAAAACAGACGGGTGCGCAACGGAACAAACCATACTACAAATGAAAGCGCGGTTTTCCATGATAGAATTTGATGATTATAAAGTAAAAATCAGTGCGCTCAAGCCGAAGCTGGAGGCGCTCGGTACGGCGCTCAAGCTCAGCGAGGCCGACTCGGAGGTCAGGCGGCTCGAGGAGGAAAGCGCCCGGGACGGCTTCTGGAGCGACCTGGACAACTCGCAGAAGGTGCTGCAGAAAATCAAGCAGCTGCAGAATAAAATCGCCGGATTCAAAAAGCTCTCGGCGCGGTGGGACGATCTGATGACGCTGTGCCAGATGGCCATTGAGGAAAACGACGAAAGCCTGCTGCCGGAGCTTGAGGACGAATACTCGGGCTTCAAAAAGGACCTTGAGAGCGCGCGGCTGGCAACGCTCCTGTCCGGCGAATACGACGGCTGCAACGCCATCGTCTCCTTCCATGCGGGCGCGGGCGGCACCGAGGCGCAGGACTGGGCGGAAATGCTTTACAGGATGTATACGCGCTGGGCGGAACGCCACGGCATGAAATATAAGATCCTCGATTACCTCGACGGCGACGAGGCCGGCATCAAGTCGGCGTCCATCGAGATTGAGGGCGAAAACGCTTACGGCTACCTCAAAAGCGAGGGCGGCATCCACCGCCTCGTGCGCATCTCGCCGTTTGACGCATCCGGGCGGCGGCACACGTCCTTCGCGGCCGTGGAGGTCACGCCGCTCATCTCCGACGATATCGAAATCGATATAAGGCCCGAGGATTTGAAGGTGGACACCTACCGCTCCTCCGGCGCGGGCGGCCAGCACGTCAACAAGACGGAGAGCGCCATACGCATCACGCATATCCCGACCGGCATCATCGTGGCCTGTCAGATGGAACGCAGCCAGCATCAGAACCGCGAGGTCGCCATGCGCATGCTCCGCTCGAAGCTCATCGAGATCAAGGAGCGCGAGCATCTGGATAAAATCAGCGACATCAAGGGCGAGCAGATGAAAATTGAATGGGGCAGCCAGATCCGCTCGTATGTTTTCATGCCGTATACGCTTGCCAAGGACCATCGGACGAATTTTGAAAACGGCAATATCAACGCCGTCATGGACGGCGATCTGGACGGCTTCATCAACGCCTATCTGTCCATGAAAGCGGGCGGAGATAATTCCTGAGGACCGGCAGCAACGAAGCCACTTGCCGAAATCCGACAAAACTAGTAAAATTCAGACAAATCCCGCTATTTACACATCCTGTAAAATAGTGTATGATCACAGTACAGCTTATCCAAGGCATGAGGATGCCGCAGGTCTTCAAATGCTGCATGAAGCGTCATTTGGGACATAAGCTCATATCTTTATCCCACAACCCTTTCTTTGGCGGACCGCCCGGCGGTTCGCCTCCTTTTTTGTTTTCATCGTTTCGGACGGCCGTCGGGATAAATTATCAAATGTCGCGCTTGCCAAAAGGGGCTTTTTAGTCGTATACTATTTGGTACGTGCTGTTATTGGCTCAGCAGCGGCAATCTCCGCTTGAATTTTTATACAGGCCGCATGCATAAGGCTCGGCGCCGGGAAAGCTTATGAACAGTTTTATCTACCCTTTTAACAAACGAATACTGGTCGTCACCGGGCACTACGGGAGCGGGAAGACGGAATTCGCCGTCAGCTTCGCGCTGCTCAAGGCCCGCCTGCGCGGCAGGAACGCTTCAAGGCTCGCGCTCGTCGACCTGGACATCGCCAATCCGTATTTCAGGTCGAGGGAGCGCCGGGAGCTGCTCGAGGCGGCGGGCGTCGGCGTCTACGGAAGCCTGTACAAAACGGAGATAACGGCCGAGCTGCCCGCCCTGTCGGCAGACATCCGGGCGCCGCTTGAGGACGAGGGCTGCTTTGTCATCGTCGACGCCGGCGGCAACGACAGCGGGGCGCTCGTGCTCAATCAGTTCGGGAAGTACTTAACGCCGGAGCAATCGGCCGTGGCCGCCGTCATCAACGCCAACCGGCCCGAAACGCGCGACGCGGACGGCGCGGTCCGTCACCTGGACGCCATCGAAAGCGTCACAGGCCTAAAAATCGAGGGCATTGTCAACAACACGCATCTGCTGCGCCAGACGACGCCGGAGACAATCGCCGCCGGACATGCCCTGTGCGTTTCCGTCTGCGCCCGGACCGGCCGGGAGCTCTGGTGCGACTGTTACCCCGAGCCGCTCGTGTCGAGAAACGAGCTCGAGGGCGTTTCCGATTATCTGATGCCGCTCGGCCTGCATATGCGTCCGACCTGGCTGGACAGGTAGGCGCAGGTCGCCTGTGCCGGCCGGCCCGGACCTTATATAGAGATCGTATACATACCGAAAGGAGCAAATCTATGGCAAAATTCCAAGTTCAGTTCAGCAGCGATAAATGCAAAGGCTGTGAGCTGTGCCTTGCGTTCTGCCCCAAAGGGATCATTGTTATGAGCGCCGCCGTCAACAACAAGGGGTACAGGACCGCCTCCGTGTCGAGGCAGGAAGAATGCATCGGCTGTCAATCGTGCGCGCTCGTCTGTCCGGACGGCGCCATTGAGATATACAGGGAGGAGGAATCGCAGTGACGGACAAAGTGCTTATGAAAGGCAACGAGGCGTTTGCCGAAGCCGCGATCCGCGGCGGCGCGCGTTTTTACTTCGGATATCCGATCACACCGCAAAGCGAAATCGCGGAGTATATTTCGCGCGAGCTGCCCAAGCGCGGCGGGACGTTCGTACAGGCCGAAAGCGAGCTGGGCGCCATCAATATGACATACGGCGCGGGCGCGGCCGGCGGCAACGTCTTTATTTCCTCCTCATCTCCCGGCATCTCCCTGATGCAGGAGGGCATGAGCTTCCTGTGCTCGGCGGAGGTCCCCGCCGTCATTTTAAACGTCTCGCGCGGCGGGCCGGGCATCGGAGGCATCCAGCCCGGTCAGGCCGATTACTTCCAGATGACGCGCGGCGGCGGCAACGGCGATTACAGGATCCCGACCTTCGCGCCCGCCGGCATTCAGGAGGCCATCGATCTCATCTACGAGGCCATCCCGTTGGCGGATCACTGGCAGAACCCGATCGCAGTTTTAGCCGACGGGATGATGGGGCAGATGATGGAGCCCGTCGTCCTACCCGAGCCGCGGCCCTTCACGGAGGCGCGGGAGATCCCGGCGAAAAAGCCCTGGGCCATCGTCGGATACGGCGACGACGAGACGAAAAGGAACATCGTCAAGTCGCTGCGCATGCAGCCGGACGATCTGGAGCGGCACGTGGAAAAGCTCTTCGCGAAATACGAGCTGGCGAAAAAAGAGCTCTGCCGCTGGGAAGCCTCCGGCGTTGAGGACGCGGATTTTGTGTTCGTGGCGTTCGGGACGGTGGCCCGCATCGCGAGGGAGGCCATCGACCTGCTGGCCGCTCAGGGCATCCGGGCGGGCCTGATCCGCCCGATCTCGCTGTGGCCGTTTCCGTACGAAGCGTTCGACGCGCTCGGCGGCAAAACGAAGGTCGTCATATCGGCGGAGCTCTCGATGGGGCAGATGATCGACGACGTCAGGATGGGCGTCTGCAGCCGCTATCCCGTGAAGCTGATCCACCGGACGGGCGGCATGGTCCCCACGTCGATGGAGCTTGCCGAGCAGGCGAAAAAGATCTATCTCGACGCGCGGGACGCCGTATAGGAGGATTCATATGAAAGCTGTATTTACGTATACAAAAGGCATGACGCCGGTCGACACGAGCTACTGCCCCGGCTGCACGCACGGTGTGGCGCACCGGATCATCATGGAGACGCTGGAGGAGATGGGCATGCTCGGTCAGACCATCGGCGTGTCGCCGATCGGCTGCAGCGTGCAGGCGCACAAATTCATGAACGTCGACATGTGCGAGTCAGCGCACGGGCGCGCGCCGGCTGTGGCTTCCGGCGTCAAGCGCGTCCACCCGGACAAGCTCGTCTTCACGTATCAGGGCGACGGCGACCTGGCCTCGATCGGCACGGCGGAAATCGTGCACGCGGCGCTGCGCGGCGAAAAGATCTGCACGTTTTTCATCAACAACTGCATCTACGGGATGACGGGCGGCCAGATGGCGCCGACGACGCTTCTGGGTCAGCGCTCGACGACGTCCCAGGACGGACGGTCAAGGGAGCAGGCCGGCGCTCCCATCCGGGTGTGCGAGATGCTCTCGGCGCTCGACGGCGCCGTCTATATCGAACGCGTCGCGCTCGATACGCCGGCGCATATCCGTCAGGCGAAAAAGGCTGTCCGGCGCGCGTTTGAGGTCCAGCAGAAAAAGCTCGGCTTCGCGCTCGTGGAGCTGCTGTCCACGTGTCCGACCAACTGGGGCCTGACGCCGTATGACGCCATGAAGTGGCTCGGGGAGCAGATGATCCCCTACTATCCGCTGGGCGTCTTCAGAAAGCCGGAGGAGATACAATGAGTACGTATAAGCTGTTTTTTGCCGGCTCCGGCGGCCAGGGGATTCTCCTGATGGGCCAGATGGTCACATACGCGGCGATGCTGGAGGACAAGGCGTCGACGTTCTTCCCGTCCTACGGTCCCGAAATGCGCGGCGGCACCGCCAACTGCACCGTCGTCGTGTCCGACAAGACGGTCAGCTGCCCGATCATCTACGAAGCGGACGCGATCGTCGTCATGAATCTGCCGTCGCTTCTGAAATTCGAGCCGATGGTCAAGCCGGGCGGCCTGATCCTGGTCAATGCCTCGCTCGTCGGCCAGTCCGCGAAACGCGAGGACGTCACGGTATTGAGCGTTCCTGTCAACGATATCGCCATGGAGCTGGGTAACGAAAAGGTCGCCAACATGGTCATGCTCGGCGCGCTTGTCCGAGCTACGAACGTCGTCTCCGAGTCCTCCATCGAGCAGGTCATGAAAAAGACGCTGACCGGGGACAAGGCCGAGCTGCTCGGGCTGAATAGGAAGGCCTTTGCCTACTACAAATAAAAACCACAGCGTCAGCCGGAAGCGGACGGTTGGAAAAGCGCGTCGGCTTATATACATGAAAGGGTGTGCAAACCTTGGAAAAGAAAGCTCTGGATTGGGCGAACCTTGATTTCAGCTATAAAAAAACAGATAAAAGCTATGTGTCGGATTTTATAGACGGCAAGTGGGACGAGGGCCGGCTGACCGGCGAGGGCACCGTCACAATCAGCGAGTGCGCCGGCGTCCTTCAATATTGTCAGTCCGTTTTCGAGGGGCTCAAGGCCTATACGACGAAGGACGGGCGGATCGTTGCGTTTCGGCCCGACATGAACGCCTCCCGTATGGAAAGCAGCGCCATTCGGCTTGAGATGCCGGTATTCCCAAAGGAGCGGTTTGTGGATGCCGTCGTTCAGACAATCCGTGCAAACGCCGCCTACGTTCCCCCCTTCGGCTCCGGCGCCACGCTCTACATCCGCCCGTTTATGTTCGGCAGCGGGCCCGTCATCGGCGTAGCCCCGGCCAAGGAATACCAGTTTCGCATACTGGCCACCCCGGTCGGCCCGTACTTTAAAGGCGGGGTCCGCCCGCTCACCCTCTGCGTCAGCGATTTTGACCGCGCGGCGCCGAACGGGACGGGCAGCATCAAGGCGGGGCTCAACTATGCCATGAGCCTGCATGCCATCGTCACCGCGCACAAGAACGGCTACGACGAAAACATGTATCTCGACGCGTCGACACATACAAAGGTCGAGGAGACAGGCGGCGCAAACTTTATCTTCGTGACGAAGGACAATAAGGTCGTCACGCCGAAATCCGCAAGCATCCTGCCGTCCATCACGCGCCTGTCCCTGCTTCACATCGCAAAGGAATATCTGGGTCTTACCGTTGAGGAAAGAGAAGTCTATTTAAGCGAGGTCAAGGATTTTGTCGAGTGCGGCCTGTGCGGCACGGCGGCCGTCATTTCGCCGGTCGGCAAGATCGTCGACCACGGCAGCGAGCTCGTCATGCAGGGCAGCGCGCAGGGCATGGGGCCTGTCACGAAGCAGCTTTACGAAACGCTGACGGGCATCCAAATGGGCTACATCGAGGCCCCGGAGGGCTGGATTCAGGTCATCGAATAATTTTTAACCGGAGGAGATAAGCGTGAAAGAAGTCAAAATTGTCGATATCTCCCTGCGAGAGGGCGCCGAGCTCTTCGCGCCGGGCCTGAGCTTCAAGCAAAAGATCGAGATGGCGAAGCTGCTTGAAAAGCTCAGGGTCGACGCGATCGAGACAGGCTTCGTGACGGAAGCTCCGACCGACGCGGTGCTTGTCCGGACGCTTTCGACGATGCTGGAAAACTGCGTTATCTGCGTTCCCGTCTCCCTGGACCGCGCGGGCATTGAGCGGGCCTCAGCCGCTCTTGCCAAGGCAAAGCATCCCCGGCTCAATCTGATCGTACCGACGTCGACCGTACAGATGGAGTATGTCTACCGCCTGAAGGCGGAGTCCGTCCTGAACCAGGTGAAGGAAACCGTCGCCTACTGCGCGTCGCTGTGTCCGTCCGTTGAGTTTACGGCCGAGGACGCCACGCGCAGCGAGCCCGATTTCCTTTCCGCGATTGTCGACGCGGCCGTCGCTAGCGGGGCCGGCACGATCACGCTGTGCGATTCCACCGGTGAAAAAACGCCGGACGAAATTGCCGCCTTCATAGCCGACACGCTGCAGAAAACGCCCGCGCTCAAAAATGTCTCGCTGTCGCTGCACCTGAGGGACAACCTCGGGCTCGCCGCGGCATCGGCCCTGGCCGCCGTCTCCTGCGGCGTCGGTCAGTTCAAGGTCTCCTTCAGCGACGGGGCGGGCCACCTTTCACTCGAGCAATTCCTCAACATCCTCAAGGTGCGCGGCGAAGCGCTCGATATCCGGTACGGCACGAACATGACGGCGCTTTTCAGGACATGCCGGCAGCTTGACGCCATCACCGGCACGGGCCGCGCCCTGCGTGCCGCGCTCTCCGCGGCGCCGGACGCCGGCGGGCCGGCATCCAAAAACGCGCTGGGGCCCGACTCCGACATCGAAGCCGTCGCCAAGCGGATCTCACAGCTGGGCTACGACGTGAGCGACGAGGATCTCAGCGAAATCTTTCGGCTGTTTGAAGAGATTGCCGGCCGGAAAAGGGTGGACGACCGCGACCTTGAGGCGCTTGTCGCCGAGGCGGCCGGACGGGCAAATCCCACGTATCAGCTGGATACGTATGTGATCAACAGCGGAAACGCCATCACGGCCACCGCGTTTGTCCGTCTGCTGAAGGAGGGCCGGCCGCTTCAGGCCATCTCCGTCGGCGACGGGCCGATCGACGCCGCGTTTCTTGCGATCGAACAGATGCTTGAGCACCCTTACGACCTGGACGAATTCCAGATTCAGGCCGTAACGGAGGGCCGCGAGGCCATGGGCGACGCGCTTGTCAAGCTCCGCCACGGCGGAAAGCTCTATCCCGGACGCGGGCTGTCGACGGATATCGTCGGCGCGAGCATAAGGGCATATCTGAGCGCCGTCAACAAGATCTTAAGCGAGGAGCACAGCCTATGAAACTGTCATACTTTACGGGCAACTGGCCGAATTTATCCTGGAATGAGCATTGCGACCTGGCCGACAGCATGGGCTTCGGCGGCCTGGAGCTCAAATTCTCAGCCTCGGACGCCCATAAATTCCTGGACAGCGAAAGGACGGCCGAACGCGCCCAGTTTCTCCGCCGGCTCGGCGACAGGAAGCTGTCCGTTCCCTGCGTGACCGTGGAGCTCTCCCTGTCGGACGCGGACAGGAACAGCTCGCTCAAGAACGCGGCGGACTGCATCCTTCTGGCCTCCGGTTTAAACGCGCCGTACGTCTGTCTGGATTTGGCGATTGCGGACAGCGCCGGCGAGGAGCGCGCCATATCCATGATCAGCGAGCTTCTCCCGATGGCCGAATCGGAGGACCGGGTCCTCCTCATCGAGACGAAGGGCCTGTACTCAAACACCTCCGAGCTGTGCCGCCTTTTGGACCGCTTCGCCTGCGACTACCTGGCGGCGCTGTGGAATATCCACAACCCCTACGTCTATTGCGGCGAGTCGGCCGACACGACGATCCAGAACCTCGGGGCCTATGTCAAATATGTCCGCGTGAGCGATTCCGAGCCGGCGGGTGAGACATACCGCCCGTGCCTCATCGGCGACGGGCTTGTCCCGATCGCGGAAATGGCCGCCGCCCTCCGCTCAATTGACTACAGCGGGATGCTCTCCCTGGATTCCGTCCTGGACGACGCGGCGCTCGGCGATCCCGACATCGTGCTGCCGCATTATGTCAACGTCATGAGCCGGTTCATCAAGCTCCGCGAGCGCGGCGACAAATACTATGAAAACAAGCGTAAAACGGGCAAGTTTATCTGGCCGAAAAACGAGCTCATCGACCTGACGTTTTCCGAGGTGCTCGACCGGGTCACGGAGGAATTCCCGGATCAGTACGCCTTCCGGTACACAACGCTTGACTACACGCGCACATACGCGGAATTCCGCGAGGATGTCGACGTCTTCGCGCGCAGCCTCATCGCGCTCGGCGTCAAGGCCGGCGACAAGGTGGCCATATGGGCCACGAACGTGCCGCAATGGTACATCACCTTCTGGGCGACCGTGAAGATCGGCGCCGTGCTCGTCACAATCAACACGGCCTACAAAATACGCGAGGCCGAATATCTGCTGCGCCAGGCGGATATTCACACGCTCGTCATGATCGACGGGTATCGGGACTCCGATTACGTTTCGATCATCAAGGAGCTTTGCCCGGAGCTGAGCTATACGCCGGCTGACAAGCCTCTCCACTGCAAGCGTCTGCCCTTTTTGAGGCATGTTGTAACCGTAACCTCGGTACAAAAAGGCTGCCTGACCTGGGAGGACGCCGTCGCGCTGTCCGGGCGCGTCCCGCCCGACGAGGTCTACCGCCGCGCCGCGCTCGTCAACCAGGACGACGTGTGCAACATGCAGTATACCTCCGGGACAACGGGCTTCCCGAAAGGCGTCATGCTCACGCACTACAACATCGTCAACAACGGCAAATGCATCGGCGACCGCATGGATCTCTCAACGGCCGACCGCATGTTGATCCATGTGCCGATGTTTCACTGCTTCGGCATGGTGCTGGCGATGACGGCCGCCCTGACGCACAGCGCCACGATATCCCCCCTGCCCTACTTCTCTCCGAAATCGGCCCTGACGTGCATCAAGCAGGAGCGGATCACGTGCTGCCACGGCGTGCCCACGATGTTTATTGCGATGCTGGAGCACAAGGATTTCAATCCCGCCGATTTTGCGTATATGCGTACGGGCATCATGGCCGGATCCCCCTGCCCCATCTCCGTCATGCGCGACGTCGTGGAAAAGATGAATATGTCGGAGATCACGATTGTCTACGGACAGACGGAGGCGTCCCCCGGCTGCACCATGAGCTCGACGGACGATCCTCTCGAGGTCCGCGTGGCGACCGTCGGGCGCGCGCTGCCCCAAATCGAGTGCAAAATCGTCGACCCCGAAACCGGCAATGATTTACCGGACGAGGTAACGGGAGAGTTTGTGGCGCGCGGATATAATATCATGAAGGGCTATTACAAGATGCCCGGCGCAACCTCGCTCGCCATCGACCGGGACGGCTGGCTGCACACGGGCGACCTGGCGTGCCGCACCCCGGAGGGCAATTACAGGATCACTGGACGGCTCAAGGACATGATCATCCGCGGCGGCGAAAATATCTATCCGAAGGAAATCGAAGAATTCCTGTACACGCACGAGAAGATCCGGGATGTCCAGGTCATCGGCGTGCCGAGCGTGGCCTACGGCGAAGAGGTCATGGCCTGCGTCATACTCAAGGACGGCCAGACGATGACCGAGCAGGACGTCAAGGATTATGTCTACGCCAACATGGCCAAGCACAAGGTGCCCAGCTATGTCGATTTCGTGGACGAATTCCCGATGAACGCCGCCGGCAAGATTTTAAAATACAAGATGCGCGAGGACGCGGTCCAAAAGCTCGGGCTGCAGAACGCGGCCTCCATCGAGACCGCCTGAGCAGGGCTGAAACGGTTTGCATACTGTCAATAAATGCGTATAAAAGGAACAGGGGACCGATTCTCCCCTGTTCTTTTTCAAA